>NZ_JBRREA010000033.1:0-52086 GCF_056759975.1 Stenotrophomonas sp. STEN031 | reverse complement strand
TCTGGCCGCTCCAAGGCTCGGGTGGGGGTTTAGCGGGCTGGCCCTCGCCGAGCTTGGCGCGGCTCTACAGGAGCAAGCTCCTGCGCCAACGGTCAAAAGCGAACCCATCCCAAGCCTTCCCCTTCGTTGCGCGAAAGGGAGGGGGCGGTAGTGCCGAGCCATGCTCGGCAGGGGTTTTACCGGGCAGGCCCTAGCCGAGCATGGCTCGGCTCTACACGGCGCACTGGGGGCTGACCTCGTCAACACCGGGCATAAAAAAAGCCCCGCTATGCGGGGCTTTTTCTCAGCGCGCCATCGCGCGAGTCTGTTCCAGCTCCACCTGCAGGGTGGACGCCAGTTCGTCCCGGGCCACTTCGAACTGCTGCTCGCGCAGCAGGTCCTTGACCGCCACCACGCCGCGGGCCAGCTCATCCTCACCGGCCAACACCACGAAGCGGATGCCCGCCTTGGCGGCGTACTGGAACTGCTTGCCGATCTTCTTCGGCTCCATCTGCACTTCGGTATTGATACCGCCAGCACGCAGACGTCGGGCAATGTCCAGCGACTGCGGCATCGACACCTCGTCCATCAACGCCACCATCGCGTGCACGCTGCTCTCGGCGATGCCGTCAATCAGGTTGGCTTCGCGCAACTGCCAGAACAGGCGGGTCAGGCCGATCGAGATACCCACGCCCGGCAGCTTGGACTTGGTGTAATGGCTGGCCAGGTCCTCATAGCGACCGCCCGAGCAGATCGAGCCGATCTGCGGGTGATCCACCAGGCTGGTCTCATAGACGGTGCCAGTGTAGTAATCCAGGCCACGGGCAATGGAGAAATTCAGGCAGTAAGCGGTCTCCGGCACACCCAACGCCTTGACCAGTTCCAGCACCTCGCGCAGCTCGGCGGCACCGGTACGCAGCGATTCGCTGGCCGACTCGCCGGCCGCAGCCAGCACCGCGTCAATCTGCGCCAGCGCATCGGCATGCGAGCTGGAACGCACCTCAACGAAGGACAGGATGCGCTCAACCGCGTCGGCGGGCAGGCCGAAATCCGGGCCAACCAAAGTCTCACGCACGTAGTCAGGCCCACGCTTGTCGAGCTTGTCGACCTCGCGCAACACCAGCGCCTGCTGGCCGGCATCAACCACGCCCTGCGCCTCGAAGAAGCCACGCATCAGCTTGCGGTTGTTCAGCTGTACAGCGAAATTGCCGATCCGCAGTTCCGAGAACACCGCATAGATTACCGCCAGCACCTCAGCGTCATAGCGGATGCTCAGGGTGTCCTTGCCGATCACATCGACATCACACTGGTAGAACTCGCGGAAACGGCCGCGCTGGGCACGCTCGCCACGGTAGACGCGCTGCATCTGGTAACGACGGAACGGGAAGGTCAGATCGTGCTCATGTTCAGCCACATAGCGCGCCAGCGGCACCGTCAGGTCGAAGCGCAGCGCCATTTCCGGCAACCCACCCTTGTCTGCCGATTCAGCGGCATTGGCCAATGCACCGGTGGACTGCACGAAGTACACCTGACGTTCGGTCTCACCACCGGACTTGGTCAGCAGCACGTCCGACAGCTCGAACACCGGGGTTTCCACCGGCAGGAACCCGAAGCGCTCGTAATTGCGGCGGATGACGTCCAGCATGCGCTGGAACGCGATCTGCTCGCGCGGCAACAATTCCATGATGCCGGGCGGGGTACGGGGCTTGATCACGGGCAAAACTCCTGCAACTCAAAGGGGAAACGGTCGCCAATTCTAGCCGCACACCGCCCGTCTGGCCGCATGAAGTATAATTTAGGACACTATTCCCCCTGTCCCAGACATGTCCCGGCCAGCCCAAGGCACCGAGCAATCCCCCGTTTCGTCCGTTGCGGCAGAAAGCAATGGCGTGCGCGAGTGCCTGCAGTGCTCGGTCCGCCACCTGTCCGTCTGCTCGGCCCTGTCCTGCGACGAAGTGCACGCGCTGGAGCAGATCACCGTCTCCACCCCGGTCGCGATGGGCAGCACGTTGGCCCGCGCCGGTGAGCCGCGCACTTATGTCTATACAGTGACCGAGGGCGCGCTGCGCCTGGTCCGCACCCTGGCCGACGGCCGTCGCCAGGTGAACGGCTTCGTGCTGCCGGGTGATTACCTAGGGCTGAGTGGCAGCGACCACCACCGTTACGACATCGAGGCCATTGCCGACAGTCGCGTCTGCCGGGTCCCGACCACACAGATGCGCGATCTGCGCCAGCGTTACCCGCACCTGGAGCGCAAGCTGTTGCAACGCGCCTGCCAGGAGCTGGACGCGGCCCAGGACAATGCCCTGGCATTGGCACGCCTGCAGCCACCAGAACGGCTGGCCGACTTCCTGCTCCGCCTGGCCGCCCGCGAGGCGACCATGAACGGACGCAGCAGCAACCGGGTCTCGTTGCCGATGGGCCGCGGCGACATCGCCGACCATCTGGGCCTGACGATGGAGACGGTGAGCCGCACCTTCACCAAACTGCGCCAGCAAGGACTGATCGCCTTGCCGCATCTGAATGTGGTGGAGATCCTGGATTTTGCCGAGCTGCAGAAGCTGGCCAACGACGAGTTCTAAGGCCTCACCTGTAGAGCCGAGCCGTGCTCGGCCGAGGCGTACAGGAAGCCCCTGCCGAGCATGGCTCGGCACTACACGAACAGCCGACACCGCCTTGCAGGAGCGGCGTTAGCCACGAAGCTCGTAAATCTCCAGATCACGGAGATTGGTCGCCGTAAAACGTTCCCGGCTTCGCAGCCTATGCCACTCCTACAACTGGGTTTATCAGCTGCATCCTCTGCCGAGCATGGCTCGGCACTACCTCAACGAAGCAGCTTTTCGCGCAGCGCGGCGTAATCCGGGGCGCAGGGTTCGGCATGGGCTGGACGCTTCAGCAGTTCGGCCAAAGCCGGCGGCACTTCGACTTCGCGCCCAATCAATGGCTCGACCACCGATTCGAACTTTGCAGGGTGCGCGGTAGCCGCCACTGCCCAGTGCTGGTCCGGTGCTGCGCTGCCACTGGCACGCAGTTGCTCAAGCACATGTACCGCCGTAGCCGTATGCGGGCAGAACACTTCGTCGTACTCACCATAGCGGTGAGCGATGGTCTGGCGGATGCTTGCATCGTCCACTGCCTGCGAAGTGAACGCGTCACGCAACGCCGCATCATTGCCCCTGTACAGCCAGCGCAAGCGCTCGAAGTTACTTGGCGCGCCGACGTCCATGGCGTTGGCAAGGGTCGCCAGGCTGGCCTTCGGCTTGTATTCGCCACCGTTGAAATAGTCAGGCAATACGCGGTTGGCATTGGTCGCAAGCACGATGCGCCCCAACGGGACCCCCAGTGCGCGCGCCAAGACGGCAGCCATCGCATTGCCAAGGTTGCCGGTGGGAATGACGAAATTCAGCAGCGAACCGTGCGCCGCCTGATGACTCAGCGCGGCATGGGCGTAATAGCTCATCTGCGGCAGCAAGCGACCCAGGCTGATGCTGTTGGCCGAGCTCAGCGGCACCTGCGCCTGCAGGTCGCTATCGTTCAGTGCCTGCTTGGCCATGGTCTGGCAGTCATCGAACGAGCCAGACACACGGAGCGCACGGATATTGCCGCCCAAGCAGCCAAGCTGATGCGCCTGACGCGGCGATACGCGCCCATCCGGGTACAGCACCACGACCTGGAGATTGGGCTGGTTGTGGAAAGCGGCAGCCACCGCAGCACCCGTGTCGCCAGAAGTTGCAACAACAATAGTCAGAGGACGCTCCTGCCCTGCGCGCAACCGTGACAGGCTGGCAGCAAGGAAGCGCGCGCCGAAATCCTTGAAGGCTGCGGTGGGGCCGTGGAACAGCTCAAGCACATGATCGTTGCGGGTCGCCAAGGCCTGCAGAGGCGCGGGAAAATCGAAGGCCTCGTTGCATATCGTCGACAACTCGGCCGCCAAGGCATCATCTTCGAAGAATGGTTGCAACAGCGCGGTGGCGGTCGCCGCGAGCGTATCGCCCAGCCGCAAGGTGCGCGCCACCGGCATTGTTTCGGGCACGTACAAGCCACCATCAGGTGCCAAACCGGCGGCGATGGCCTGGCTGAGCGTGGCGGGAGGGGAAGCGTTGCGGGTGGAGATGAAATTCATTTTGAAATCCGCGAAATGGTTGGTGTGCTGCTCTGGACTCGAGACCCCCGCAAGGGTCCCCCTCACCCCAATCCCTCTCCCGATGGGAGAGGGGCTATCAGGCTTAGAGCAATCTGGCGCCGGGGCTGTTGATCGGGCTTACCCAGCTTTGGCTGTCGAAACCCGCTGCTGCAAAGGCTGCCTGCACCTTGGGCGCAGCAGCCAACGCAGCATCACGGTCCTCAAACCAGGCAAAAACACTGGGACCTGCGCCTGAGATGCTGGCACCCATCGCGCCGGCAGCAAGCGCAGCGGCCTTGGCCACATCGAAACCGCCAATCAAAGGCGCGCGACGTGGCTCGACCAGCACATCGACCAGGCCTGCCCGCACCAAGCCCGCATCACCCGCATGGCAACCGGCCAGCACCAGGGCCAGATTGCTGCTCTGGGCGACAAACTCCTTCAACGCATAGCTACCCTGCAACGCCTCGCGTGCGCGGCGCGTCTCCAGCACTGCATCCGGATGCACAAGCAGGCTATGCCAATGCGCTGGCACCGGCACCGGCACCAACCGCTCCAGCGTGGAGAGCACCAGCCCCCCCAGGAACATTGGGCCCAGGTTATCGCCATGACGACTGCCGCTGGCCACTGCTTCGCCTTCCAGCGAATACCTGTATAGCTGCTCGCGACTCAGCGGCACATCCAGCAACGCGTTGGCCGCGACCAGCGCTGCCACGCAGGAAGCAGCCGACCCGCCCATGCCCGAACTCAGCGGAATACCCTTGTCGATCTCCACCTCGAAGCCGAACGGCAGTGCCAAGGCCTGGCGCAACGCGATAAGCGCTGCGCCGGCGGTATTGCTGGGCGCGTCCAGCGGCAACTCAACCGCTGTACCGCGAATGGCGACGATCCGTACTTCCGGCGCATCGATGCGACGCACCGTCACCGTATCGCCAACATCGGGCACGGCATAACCCAGCAGGTCAAAACCGACCGCCACATTGGCCACCGATGCCGGCGAAAATGCCCGCGCCTGGCGTGCCGCGGAATCCATCAAGCCGTCACTCACAATCGCGCCCCCTCGCCTGCCGCCACCCGCAACACGTCGGCAAACACACCGGCCGCGGTCACTTCCGGCCCTGCGCCCGGTCCCTGCACCACCAACGGATTGTCACAGTATCGACGCGTGGTGAACTGCACCACATTGTCGGTCAGGCGCAGATTGGCAAAAGCATGATCAGCGGGCAGCTCAACCAAGCCGACACTGGGCTGCTGGCCTGGCTTGAACTGGGCGACATAGCGCAGCACGTTGCCACGGGCGCGCGCGTCAGTCAGGCGCTGGGCGAAGCCGGCGTCGACTTCGTGCAGGCGCGCCATGAAATCCTCCACGCTTGCCCCCTGCAGGGCCGCAGGCACCAGGCTCTCCACCGCCACATCTTCCAGGCTCAGCTCATAGCCCGCTTCGCGGGCAAGAATCACCAGCTTGCGGGCCACGTCGACGCCGGACAGGTCATCGCGCGGATCCGGCTCGGTGTACCCCATTCCGCGCGCCTGCGTGACCAGCTCAGAGAACGCTACGCTGCCATCGTATTTGTTGAACAACCAGGCCAGGGTGCCCGAAAAAATGCCGGCGATCGCGGTTACCTCGTCACCGGTATCAACCAGGTCACGCAACGTCGTTATCACCGGCAAGCCCGCACCTACCGTCGCTTCGTAACGGAAACGCGCACCCGTGGACGCGGCCGCCTCGCGGATCGCCTGATAGCGGGCGAGCGGGCCCGAGCCTGCCTGCTTGTTTGGCGTCACCACATGGATGCCGGCCGCCAGCCAGCCCGCATATCGGTCAGCTACCTCGGCACTGCCGCTGCAATCGATGATCATGGTATGCGGCAGCCGCGCCGACAGCAGGTGCTCGGTGAACAGATCAAGATCGTTCGGCAGCGCCGCGGAATCAAACGCGGCCTTCCAGTTGCCATGGATGCCGCGCTGATCGAGCACCATGCGATTGCGCGATGCTACTGCCCGCAGGCGCAGATCGAGCTTGGCCCTGGCCAGCAATGCAGATTCGGAGGCATACAGTTGCTCAAGCAGGGCTGCACCGACATTGCCAGGCCCGATCAGACCCACCGAGAAGGTTTGTGGCGACAACCAGAACCCGGCATGTGCGGCGCGCAGCGCCTTGGTGGCATCACAGGCTTCGATGGCAACCGAGATATTACGTTCGGATGAACCCTGCGCGATGGCCAGGATATTGACCTGCGCACGGCCCAATGACTCGAACAGGCGCGCGGCAACGCCGGGCTGGCCAGCCATGCCATCACCGACTGCAGCGAGCACGCTCACCCCGGTGGTGAGTTGCACGCGTTGCACCTGTCCTGCCGCCAGCTCATGGGAGAACGCCTGGGCCAGCGCATCGCGGGCAAATTCCGCTTCGGCCTGCTTCACCACGCAACAGATCGAATGCTCGGAGGAACCCTGCGAAATCATCACCACCGATACATGCGCATTGCGCAGGGCCGAGAACACGCGCTCGGCCGTACCCGGCACGCCGATCAGACCGGTGCCTTCGACATTGAGCACGGCCAGATCCGGGCTGAGCGTCAGCCCCTTGATTGGACCATTGCTGGAACTCTCCGCGGTGATGCGGGTACCCGGATGATCCGGATGGAAGGTGTTGCGGATGATGATCGGCAGCCCGCGCTCGATGGCCGGCGACATGGTCTGCGGATGTACCACCTTGGCACCGAAATAGGCCAGTTCGCAGGCTTCGTCGTAGCTCAGGGCATCCAACTGTACCGCCTCGGGCACCACCCGCGGGTCGGCCGACAGCACGCCATCCACGTCAGTCCAGATGTGCAGCTCATCGGCGGCGAACAGGGCAGCGAAGATCGCGCCCGAGAAATCGCTGCCATTGCGTCCCAGCGTGGTGATATTGCCCTTGCGATCACGGGCCACAAAGCCGGTCACCACCAGGCGCCGCGCCGGATGGGTTTCGCGCCACAAGCCCAACTTGGCGGCACTGGACTTCCAGTCGACATCCACGCCGAGGTCGCCGTGGTTGACCACCAGTACGTCGCGCGCATCGAGGACATCGGCGTCTTCGCCCAGCGCCTGCAGGTGATGACCCAGCAGGTGCGCCGAGAACACCTCGCCCAAGCCCTGCACACGGTCCAGAACTTCCTGCGGCAACTCGCCGATGACTGCCAACGCCGCCAGAATCTCGCGCAGGCGTTCGAACCGCGCATCCAACCACTCGATGGTCACACCAGACTGCTCGCCCAGCAATGCCGCAGCAGCCCCACGATGGCGCGCCCGCAATTCATGCCAGCGCTCATCCCAGGCCGGATCCGCAGCCGCGGCAGCCTTGGCCAGGCCAATCAAGGCATCGGTCACCCCCTTCATCGCCGATACCACCGTGACCTGCACGGTCTCCTCGCGCGCCAGCAACAGCTGCGCCACATGACGGTAGCGCTCGGCATCGGCAACGGAAGTCCCGCCGAATTTGTGCACAACGGTGCGAACAACAGCGTCCGCGGCAGGATCGGCGGGTAAAACAGCAACTGACGACATCGGAAGAACCTCGGCTGGAGGCCCCGACACGCATCTGGATGGGGTTCCCCCGCATCCTGATCCGGGTGCGGGGCCGTGGTTTTCGGAAGTTACGCGAAGACGACGGGCCGCACCGGGCTAATGGTGGCGGTAATAGTGGTGGTGGTAATGGCGCCGCGAATCCCGGACGCACTGGTCCGACCGTCGAAAGGCGACGTCGAGACAATGGCGCTGGGCTGCGGGCTGTTCATGCCTTTCAAGAGACTACAGCCAGGATCAGGCTGTCAAGTGCTGCATTGCAAAAAAGCAGATCAGCGCAACGTCGCCCAAGCTGCAGCTAAAAGTTGCAAATGTCATCAAGCGTGAACGTCGGACATCTACCCGGCAAGCAGCATCCAACGCTCGGTCGAATGCAATGCAGGTGATTGGCAGGCCCCCCTGACCTGCCTACTGCAACCGACAAGCGAAAGATCGGTCACAGACGGACTTTCGCCACCTGACTGCGCAGAATCCTCAGGCCGAAGCCACCGTCGGCACCTTGGGACGGTGCGCGGCAGCACTCCAGATCACCCCAGCCAGCAAGCAGAGTGCGGCAAGCACTTCAACCGCCACCGGCCAGCGCTGCTGCCACAGGAAGCCGTAGACCAGCCCAAACAAGGTCTCGAACACAATCATTTGCCCACCCAGGGTCAATGGCAGGGCACGACTGGCCCGATTCCAGCAAGCGTTGCCAAGGATGGAGGCAAACACCGCGACCGCAGCAGCCATCGCCCAGAAGCCCAGCCATTCACGACCACTATGGCCGGCCCCGCCATCGGCAAACGCCAGAGGCGCAAGCAGCAACGCCAGGCCACCGGTAGCCACGCCCGTCAGCAGCGACCAGTCATGCCCCGATACGTTGGGAACCTTGGCCAACCAGCGGGTATTTCCCACCGAATAAGCGGTCCACGACAGCAACGCCCCCACCCCACACAGCAACCCGATAAACCGTTGCGTGACCGTCGTTTGCACGTGGGTCGAGGCGATGGCCTCGTAACCCATCAGCACCACGCCTGCCACGCACAGCAGCAAGGCAGGCGCCAGCCGCGACAGCGGCACCGCCCCGGGCTCACGCGCGCCCACCACCGCCACCAGCACCGGCACCATGCCGACTATCAGGGCCGCAGCCCCGCCCCCGCTCCATTGCACACAGATGGACAGCAACACGAAATAGACCAGATTGCCAAGCAGGCTCAGCCAGGTCAGCGCCTTCCAATCCGCCTTGCCAATATGAGCCCGCAGCGCAGGCCAACGCGGCACCAGCAGGATCACCGCAACCAGGCCATAGACCAGGTAACGCGCAGCGGCCAGCTGCAGCGGCGAGAAACTCCCGAGCACGGCCGGCGCAAGGAACACCAGGCCCCAGAGCGCGCCGGAGGCCACGCCATTGCCAATGCCAAACAACATCCGTTCTTTCATCAAACCACCCGACGTTCAGCGACATCGCCAGCATCCAAACGCCGGCCCACCCTGTATTGTCCCAAGCTACGCGACCTTGGACGCAAACTACGCGTCGAAGCTGCGCCGATAGCGCCCCGGGGTGATTCCGTGCGCACGGCGCATAGCCCGGGTAAAGGCACTCTGGTCGGAAAAGCCGGCTTGCTGGGCAATACGCGCCAGCGACTGCCCGCTCTCGGCCAACTGGCGCTGCGCCCATTGCAGGCGCTGCTGTTGCAACCAATGTCCCGGCGTGACGCCATGTTGGCGTTTGAACACCGCATGCAGTGCCGTCAGCCCCATGCCTGCCACCTGCGCCATCCGCGCAAGCGGCCAGTCCTGGCCAGGCGCTGCGCGGATCTGCTCGCACAATCGCTGCAAACCCACACTGTCGCCCGCGGATCGAGCGGGCTCCGCAAACAAACTGTCCAGCAGCAACGGTAATAGATGTCTGGCGACCGCTGGAGCGACGCTATCGCCTGTGCCGCCGCTCATGTCCACGAATCCGAGCAAGCTACGCACCGCCGTCGAAACAGCCAGAAATGGACGGGTACGCCCGTGATCCAACTGTGACCGCCCCACCATCGCACTGTCGCAATCCACGATCAGAAATCGATTCTGGCCGTTGCCGGCCTGCGCGTGCACCGCCCCCGGAACGATCACCGCGCCGCGCAGGGCATCCAGACGACCACCGCGCCCGTCGATTTCCAGCTCCAGGCTGCCGTGCAGCGGTAGCACCAGCTGCAGATGATCGTGACTGTGCGAATGGCCTGCCGGGCCATAACTACGGAAACTCAGAGCTTCATCGCATTGCATCGGCATGCGCACCGGGACTGGCTGGCCGCCCGCGGCGGTCACCACGGGCTGCACGGAAAGATGGCGACCCCGACACGATTCGAACGTGCGACCTGTCCCTTAGGAGGGGACCGCTCTATCCAGCTGAGCTACGGAGTCAAAAGACAAGCGCCAAGATTACAGGCAAGCGCCGCCGCCAGCCAGTATTTCTCGCCAGGCGGAAACCCGTCAGCCAATCGGCAGGTTCCGATCAGCAGCCTCCAGGACGTCGTTCTGAAGGGTCTTGCCCAGCGACCTTTGCCTGATCCGCCCGACGCCATCGGGCAGCACTTCAACGCGAACCGCCGAAAACGCGGGGGAGCAGATCAGCGGCAATCGCCTGCAATTTTCAGACAAACCCTAATCAAGAGACTGCGACCGCCTTCCTATAATTTCTGCGGTCTGCTGCGAGCTGCCACAAGCGCACGCCGGCAAAGGCCCAGTTAACGCACAGCTCATCGCCCCTGCGGGCGGCAAAACCACAACCGCAGCAACTTTCCAATGGAAGGACGGAAACAGCAACAATGAAGAAGCACCTTTTTGCACTCAGCCTGGTCGCATTGTCCATCCCTGCGATTGCCCAGGACCAGCAGGCCATTGCTCCGCCTGCCGCTACTGAGCAGCAACCGGATGAGCAGTCGCAAGCCACCAATGAGGTCGCGCAGGATCAGCCGACGATCCCCCAGGAAGAACAGGTAGTTTCCACTGGCAGCTATGGCCAAGAAGAAGTAGCCATGCAGGTCGAAGAGGTCAGCACCGAATTGGCTGGCACCGAAGAAGCCGGCAACGCTGCCCGTGGCAGCCTGAGCCGTGGCGTGAAGATTGGCGCCGGTATCGCTGCCGGCGCACTGGTCTACGCACTGGTCTCCAACAATGACGACGGCAATGGCGACGGCGCGAGGACCCCGGGGCCGACGGGCACCAAGTGATCTGAACAACGGCATCTGCCGCACCTCTTACCGGCCACCGCGCCGGTAAGGGGCGCATATACAGCCCACCTGGGCCAGGAATACAGAATGAACTGCAAGCGTCTTGTCGCCCTCTTGGCGCTCGCGTTGTTACTCACCGGCTGCGTCCTCGCGCCGGGCCAGCACCTTCGCAGCAATGCCCTCGCACAAGGCGGCCAGTCCGTCAGTGACGGCCAGGTCGAACTGTTGCCGATCACACCCAAGCTGATCGCAATGGAGCGCGCCACGCGCGATGCCAACGCCCTGCCGGCCGTACTGCTCAACTACCAGCCAGGCCCTTACCGGATCGGCGCAGGCGACATGCTCTACATAACGGTGTGGGACCACCCCGAACTCACCGTACCGGCTGGCCCGCAGCAGCAACTGAACGCTGCCGGCCGCTTGGTGCAGTCGGACGGTGCACTGTTCTACCCCTATATCGGCAAAGTAGCAGCGGCAGGCAAGACGCCGAGCGAACTGCGCGAGGAACTCACCACCAAACTGGCGCGCTATATCGAAGCACCGCAGGTTGATGTGTCAATGCTCAGCTACGCCAGCCAGCGCGTCTGGGTCACCGGTGCCGCGCGCCAGGCAGCAACCATTCCGCTCACTGTCGCACCGTTGACCTTGAGTGATGCCATCAGCCAATCCGGCCTGGACCCTGTCCAAGCGGATCTGTCCAGCGTGCGCCTCAGCCGCGACGGGGTCAGCTACACGATCGACCTGGAGTTGATGGGGCGCATTGGGGGCAACACCAACCTCTTTTTAAAGGCCGACGATCAGATCCACGTCCCTTACCTGGACCGCAAGGAAGTCTTCGTCGTCGGCGAGGTCAACCAACCTGGCGCAATGAACTTCCGAACCGGGCAGATTTCATTGAGCCAGGCACTGGGTCGTGCACGAGGCTTGATACAGACCACTTCCAACGGCGATGCCATCTATGTGATCCGTGGCTCCAGCGATATGCAGAACATGCCGTCGCAGGTCTTCCACCTGCAGGCAAAATCGCCGGCCGCGTTCGCGCTAGCCAGTCAGTTCGAGCTGTATCCCGGCGACGTGGTATTTGTCGGCGCAGCCGGGGTTACCCGCTGGAGCCGCTTTGTAAATCAGCTGCTGCCGTTCACCGCCATTCTCAGCAATGCGGCCAGTGCACACAGCGACCTGGACAGCAACTGAGACCCACAATGAAACGCAAGGATGCTGCTGCCGTGGCGCCAACGCCCGCCATGCTGACGGTGATCGCCGCTCTGACACCCAGCCTGCTGTTGACGGGCTGCGGCGCAGTGGCACAAGCCAGTCTGAAAAGCGTGGGCATTGCGATGCGTGGCAAGCCGGATATCGCAATGGATGCCGATTCCATTGCTGCCAGTCGATTTGCGCAGATCAAGGTCACTGGTGCAGATGGTGGTGCGATTCTGGTGCTGGGCAATATCGACGGGCAACGTCAAGCCTGGTACAGCAGCGACCAGAACATCGTCTTTCTGCAGCATGGCCTGGTCGTCGCCACCCATGGCGGGCCCGTGGAGCTGCGTGGCATGTCCATTCATGGAAAGAATCCTTTCGCGGACCTGCGCGGTGTCGCGCCGGGTACCACGGTACAACGTCGCTACGACGTGATGCCAGGATACCGCTACGGCATGACCGTGAGCGGCACACTGCAGCCTCTCGGCCACGAGAGGCTGAGTATTCTTGGCAAAACCCGCACCCTTCTGCATGTGCAGGAATCGCTGCAGGGCAGCGACTGGTCTGCAGCCAATCACTACTGGGTAGATCCAGGCAACGGCTTCATCTGGAAGAGCGTCCAGACCATCGCGCCCGACAGGTCATTGGAAATCATTCAACTTAAGCCTTTCGCGCCCGACTTGGGTAACCAATGATGCGCGCATCCACTCTTATATCTTTGCTGCTGTGGGCAACCTCCGCGCATGCAGCAGCGATGCCTGTGGAAGCATCTGGCAATGTGTACAACCCTGGCAAACATCAGCTCCCATCCGGCAGCCGCTTGAGCCGTCTTGCGCTGACCGCGGCACCGACCGCCGACGCCTACATTCTGGGCGCCGCACTGTTGCGCGAGCCGCAGCGCCTCGAACAGACCCGATTGAAAGCAGGCTTGATGTTCGACCTGCAGCAGTTGGAGCGCCAAGCTACAAGCAAGCCGGCTGTGGCCTCCAACATCCAACAGCTGCTGTTGTGGATCGACAGCTTGCCCGTTACTGGTCGTGCAGCGTACCGATTGGATCCGCGTGTTCTCGAGGCGACGCGCGCCTACGACCTGCCCGTCCAAGCTGGCGATCACCTGTTCTATCCCTCGCGCCCCACCACGATCACCATCATCGGCGCTGTAGCGCAACAATGCACTCTTGCGCATATCCCTTTGCAGTCGCCCTTGAGGTACCTGAAAAGCTGCCAAGCCGCCGCGGGCGCGAGTGCTGACTACATTCATGTAATTCAACCCGATGGCCACATAGAAAGACTCGGTATCGCAGGGTGGAATCGCGGACCAGCCTCGAGCCTGGCGCCCGGCGCAGTTATCTTTTTCCCTCTCGCAGAGGCGGTTGTGCGCAAGACAGCTCCCAACTTCAACGAGGATGCCGCCCGCTTCCTTGCCACCCAGCTTCTCGCCGCGCCTGGAACAAGTTTGTGACTCCCCCATTCCGACAATCGCTGATCCCGATCAGCGTCAGCTTGCTATGCCTGTGCATCAGCGCTGAACTCCACGCACAACAAGCAGCGGCACCAGGCGCAAGCGATTGGGGTGGCGTGGGCCTGATGCAAACTCCAACCGCCCGCATGGCCGACGAAGGCGAGGTAAGCATCACCGCAAGCCATACCTCCCCTTACAGCCGCTACACGGTAAGCATGCAGCCCATGCCCTGGCTGGAGGGATCGTTCCGCTACATCTCAATTGCCAATCGCCGCTATGGTCATGCGTCCCTGAGTGGCAACCAGAACTACAAAGACAAATCCATCGACCTTAAAGTGCGTCTGCTGCAAGAGGGTCGATGGCGGCCTGAAATCGCCATGGGTACGCGGGACCTCGGCGGAACCGGCTTATTCTCCAGCGAATACCTTGTCGCCAGCAAACGATTTGGTCCGCTTGATGTCAGTCTTGGCTTGGCTACGGGTTACATCGGCAACCGCGGTGACTTCGGCAATCCGCTGAAGCTCATTGATGATCGCTTCCAGACCCGGCCGAATCACTCCAACGAGGCTGGCGAACTGAACACCTCCGGCGTGTTCCGTGGTCCGGTGGGTGTATTTGCAGGCGTGGCCTACCAAACCCCATGGCAGCCGCTGCAGATCAAGCTTGAGTACGAGGGCAACGACTATCGCAATGAACCGCAACGCAATCATCAACGCCAACCACTGCCGCTGAACATCGGCGCGGCATACGCATTGAATGACAACCTGCAGTTCCAGCTGGGCTGGGAGCGCGGTGACAAGCCGGTCTTTGGCCTCACCCTGCACGGCAACCTGGCCACCACACAACCAGCAACAAAGTCACTTGACCCCGCTCCAATCATCGGCAAAGCGAACAACACAGCACCGGATGATCAAAGCAGTACCTCCGCAGCTCCAGCGCCGACAGACTGGGCAGCGCTATCGCGCCAGCTGGAAGAGAACGCGGGCATTCGCGTCAGCCACATCACTCAGCGCGGACCTGAGCTCATTGTGATTGGTGAACAGCGACGCTATCTGGAGCCGGCCATCGCTTTCGGGCGTACCGTGCGCATCCTCGACCAGACAGCTCCGGAGGACATCCGCTGGTTCAGCGTACAAAACCGCCGGCAGGGGATGCCGCTGATCGAGAACAGTGTGGAGCGTGCCAGATTCCAGGAGTTTGCCGACCACCGTCTGGCAGCGAACCTGCTCGGCATCGATATGGCCGCGCCCGCCCGTACCTACCGGCATACGGTGCACCAAGCTCCTTTGCGGCGCTTCGAAGGCAGCTTCAATCTTGACTACCAGCAATCATTGGGCGGCCCGGATAACTTCATCCTGTTCCAGATAGCAGGCAGCTACAGCGCCGAATTGCGCTTCACCCACAACGTCTGGTTGAGTGGCGCACTGAACCAAAACCTCTTCAACAACTATGACAAGTTCCGCTACGACGCCCCCAGCCAACTGCCGCGGGTGCGTACCGATGTGCGGCAGTACCTGACTAAAGCTGACGCGACGTTGCCAAATCTTCAGCTCACCGCAACCGCCCGGATTGCGCCCGACCTCTACGCCATGGGTTATGTCGGCCTGTTTGAAGCCATGTATGGCGGCATCGGTGGTGAGCTGCTGTATCGGCCGTTACTGAGCCGTTGGGCGATCGGTGCCGATGTAAACACGGTAAAGCAGCGGGACTTCGACCAGCGCCTGCGCTTCCGCGACTACCGCGTTACCACCGGTCACGCCAGCCTCTATTACGTATGGGGCGACACGCGCAAAGTGGTGGCGACACTCAGTGCCGGCCGCTATATCGCCAAGGATTGGGGTGCAACACTGGCCTTGAATCGCGTATTCGACAACGGCGCCAGCATGGGCGCGTATGCAACCAAGACCGATGTGTCGACGCAGGCCTTTGGCGAGGGCAGCTTCGACAAGGGAATCCATGTCTCGGTGCCGTTTGACCTGATGCTGCCCCGCTCCACCAGGACCCGCGCCAATCTGTCCTGGAGCCCCCTGAGTCGCGATGGCGGCGCACGCTTGAGTCGCTCCTACATGTTGTATCAGATGACTGCCGAGCGCGGGATGGATGCCTTGTTCAGGAACCGGGACGCGCTGCGGGACTAATGGGAAGGGCTGACTGCGTTCAGCAGCCAGCCCTTCTCACATCCGGAGCACACAGCACCGGCATTTCCACCCGATCAGACCTTTTCTGACGTGTAGTCGTAGTAGCCATAGCTGTAATAGCCAGTCCTACGCTTCTCAACTGCGTTGAAGATTGCGCCCTTGATCTGCACGCCATTCTGCTCAAAGGACTTTACCGCCAACAGAATTTCCTTGGGATGATTCACCCCAAAGCGCGTAACCATCAGCGTTGATCCCGCGTGTTTTGCGACAATCACCGCATCAGTCACAGCCAGGATAGGCGGCGTATCGATGATCACCAGGTCGTAACTCTTTCGCAGCTCCTCAAGTGCCTGTGCAAAGCGCGGATGCATCAGCAGTTCCGACGGACTCGGCGGCACCTCGCCCCGTGCGAGGTAGTGCAAATTCTCCAGACCGGGCATGCCTTTGACCGCTTCACTGGCATCAATCTTTCCCGCCAGCAGATCCGACAAGCCACAGCCTTGCTCAACACCCAACACCTTGTGCAAGCTGCCTCTGCGCATATCCGCATCTATGACCAATACGCGTTGCCCAGCCTGCGCAATCACCGCTGCCAGATTCGCGGCCACGAAGGTCTTGCCGATGCCTGGACGAGGCCCTGACACAAGCAGAATATTGTTCTTTGCCTCCATCATCGCAAAATGCAGACTGGTGCGCAGGCTGCGCAACGCTTCGACTGCCAGATCCGCCGGTGCCACCATTGCCAGCAGATGCGAACCCGTGCTCGCCCCAACCGGTTTACGCTTCCCTCGCCGGCTCTTGGTCGACTGCAGCAGACTGGTAGAGCTGCTCAGCGGAATCGCGGCATACACCGGCAACCCCAATTCTTCGATGTCGGCCGGATCTTCAATGCCCGGATTCAACATGCGCAGCCCGAATATCCAGGCGGTCGACAGCAAACCGCCGAGCAAAGTCATAGCCAGAACCACAACTGCTTTTCTTGGCTTCACCGGGTTGCTCATGTCCGCAACTGCCGCATCCACAATGCGGACGTTACCAACCGAGCCTGCCCGCGCCACATCAAGCTGCTGGGCCTGGTTCAACAGCGCGGTATACAGCTCGTTACTGACGGTGAGATCACGGGTGAACCGCAGTAGTTCCTGTTGCGTATCTGGCAACGCACTGACCTCACCGCGAAAGCTGTCCTTGCGCGCCTGCAAGCCGCCGATCTGCTTGAGCAATGCGCGATAGGCCGGATGCTCGCGAGTGAATGTGCGATCCAGCTCAGCCTGCTTCAAACGCAGCTGCTGGAGGCTGGTTTCAACCGCCACTTCCTGCTCCAGCAACCCCTTGGTCTGCATGGTGATGTCCACTGCATTTGAGCGGGACTGATAGGCGGCCATCGCCGCCTGCGCGGTCTCGACCTGCTTACGCACCGTCGGCAGCTGATCCTTCACAAACTGCAGCTGGGACGCTGCTTCAGCGGAGCTACGTTCGACATTCTGTCGAACATAGATTTCGGCCACGCTCTGCAGCAACGCCTCGGCAGCCAGCGCGTCACGCCCCTCGTAGGCCAACTTCAGGATGCCAGACTCCTTGCCCTGCTCAGCGACCTTGATGTCCTTCTGCAGATCAACCACAACATCCAGCCGACGCTGCTTCTCCAGGTAGAAACGCATGCCTGGGTTTGCCTGCAGCCTGGCGACTTCCAGCTTGATGCCGGCCGCCTCGACAGGCATCCCAACCACACCCTGCAAAACCTCCTCGCCGCTCGGCCCTTGCAGCACGAAACTGCCCGGGTCAATCCCCGCAATCAACGTCATGGTTTGATTGAGCAGACCGACGGGTACATCGAGACGGTGAACTTCCAGTGTCTCACCACCCCAGCCGTAACTGGAAAGGCCCATTGCTGCACCGGCCAGATCACCAGGCGAACGGCTGTCAAAACGTCTGGCGATGTATCCGCCCAGCAGCGGAAACCGGCGCGGCACTACCGAGATATCCAGCTGCAGGCGATCAACTGCAGCACCAACGACCATGCGCGAGGTCAGCAATGCAACCTCTGTGGTCGCCGCCGTACTACCGCCACCCGTCAACGAAGTCAGATCCGACAATCCCGGAATAGCGGGAACCTTCGACTCGACCTGAATCATTGCCTGTGCCTGATACACCGGTGCGGCCAATATCACATATGCCGCACTGACTACGGCGAAGAGCGCTGTAGTCCCGACGACCAACCACTTGCGATCGTACACAACGCCAAGCAGGTCACGCAGATCGATCTCGCCGTCCTGCCTTACCGAGCGTACCCGATTATCCTTTTCCATGACTTCCGTTCTTATAGTTGTTCTGCCGCCTCAGGGCGACTAGGAAATGTAGTTGGCCCAACGAGCAACGCCTTGCTCCATCAGCCCATAGACATGCTCGAAAGCGATGCGCTGTTGCCGATATGGATCGGGCACTTCGATGTCGTCCCAACGGCCCAGCAGGAACGTTTTTCCGCTGACCTGCGGCACCTCTCGCGCAATCTGCGCGAGATGCGCACGCTCCATGACAAGGATCAGGTCGGCGGCACCCAGAATTGATGGCGTTGCTTGCCTGGCCCGATGCGCGCTGGGGTCATGCCCCTGCTCACACAGCAAGGCCGCAGCCGTTGGATCGATTGGGTTTCCGGCCAAAGCATGCAGGCCCGCCGAAGCCACCTCGACGCCTGCCCGCCCGTGCAGCCGTTGGCGGAACAATATCTCGGCGGTAGGGCTGCGACAGATGTTGCCCACACAGACAAGCAGTAGTTTTTTGAACACGTAACGACCTCAGTCATCTCGATCACGGGAATGCTGCGTCGCCGGGAGCCTCACACCCATGCACCACGCAGACCACGCACTCCTTGCCCGAGTCGCCCTGGGCAAGGAGTGCCGCTTCGCCCGCAAACCACTGTTGAAACCGCGCCGACGCGATCAGAGCATCCGGGCAGTGCTCGCCGGCAAGACCTGCCGCGGCGCAGTGTACAGAATGAAACAAACTGATACTATTCGAGAGCAAGTGAAACAATGCATTTGCGACTTGGTCGAAAGTTCCTGCCAATCAAGCCCGTCGCCAGTGGTTTCGCCGCTTTCCTATCGGCGCTCCACGCAACGAAGAAAGAAGAAATCCCATGTGGATCGCGCGCCGCAACCCCCATCATGAGCACTGGAGAGCCCCATCCGGACGGCTTGCCGCCACTTTTGGGATGATTCTCAAAATCAGCGATCCACTGCTGCTCCTGGGCACTGCGCTGGCCGCTTATCAGCTGCAATTCAATGATGTGCAACTGTCAGTGCATTACTGGCGATTGATCGCGATCACCATGTTGCTCAGCCTTCTCGTGCTCAGCATGTCCTCCATCTACTCGAGCTGGCGTGGGCGCAGCCTGTTAACAGAACTGGCCAACGTACTGCTGCAGTGGCTGGTCATCTTCGGCTGTCTGTTTGCCTATGTTGCCGCGATCAAGGCTGCGGATGCTCAAACAACCGCGTGGGTAGGGAGTTGGTTCCTCCTGAGCCTGGCATCCGTTTCCTTGTTGCGCTTGTTGATTCGGGCAACGGCAGCATGGGCACGCGCGCGCGGCAACGACCTGCGCACCGCAGTGATCGTCGGCGCCACGCCGGACACACAAAAAATCATCACCACGTTGCGCGACAACAGTTGGGCCGGCATATGCATCCAGGGTTGGTTCTCTACTCGTTCCGACCGCTGTGTGATTGACAGTTCAACGGCGCTGCTGGGCACATTGAACGACCTTGGCGGGTACGTCGAAAGCCATGCCACCGACCAGGTCTGGATTGCATTGCCAATGCGCGACGAAGCGCAGATCACCTTGGCACTGAATCAGCTGCAGCACTCGACGGTCGATATCAAGTTCGTCCCCGACATGTTCGGCTTCCATCTGCTCAACCACTCCATCGAGCAGCTCGCAGGCCTGCCGGTGATCAATCTCCAGCAGACACCACTGCAAGGAAACGCTCGCGTGCTCAAGGCACTGGAGGACCGTTTGCTCGCTGCACTTATCCTGTTGGTGATCTCCCCGCTGATGCTGGCCATCGCAATCGCGGTGAAGTTGAGCTCCCCCGGCCCGGTGTTCTACCGCCAGGAGCGCATGAGTTGGAACAACAGCACCTTCCAGATGCTCAAATTCCGCTCGATGCCTGTGGATGCAGAAGCCGCCAGCGGCGCGGTGTGGGCCAAGGCCGGCGAGAGTCGCGCCACCAAAATCGGGGCGTTCCTGCGAAAGACCAGCCTGGACGAGCTTCCCCAGTTCTTGAATGTGCTGCTCGGCGACATGTCCATCGTTGGCCCGCGCCCTGAGCGACCGGTATTCGTGCACAAGTTCAAGCATGAGATTCCGTCATACATGAAAAAACACATGGTCAAGGCGGGCATCACCGGCTGGGCACAGGTCAACGGCTGGCGTGGCTCCACCGATCTGCACAAGCGCATCGAATGCGATCTTTTCTATATCGAGAACTGGTCGCTTGGGTTTGACCTCCGGATCATTGTTGCGACCCTGTTCAAGGGTTTCGTTAACAAGAACGCGTACTGAGCAAAAAAATGAAGCAGAACATCGGTCTGAAAGAAAGCCCCGCCCTGATGCCAATGAAAATTGCAGTGGTCGGAGCTGGCTATGTTGGACTGTCCAATGCGGTACTACTTTGCAGGCACAACGATGTGACGGTGCTGGATGTGAGCAGCGAGCGCATCGAACTTTTGAACAAGCGACGCTCGCCGGTAAAGGACGGCGGTATCGAGACGTTTCTTGCTTCCGGAGAGCAGGCACTCACCGCAACAACCGACAAGCATGCTGCCTATCGCAACGCAGATTTCGTCATCGTGGCAACACCGACTGACTACGATCCAGAGAACAACCATTTCGACACCAGCTCCGTAGAGTCTGTCGTCGACGACGCTCTGGCGATCAATCCGAGAGCCACCATCGTGATCAAGTCCACGGTCCCGGTTGGCTACACAACGCGCCTGCGCGAATCACGAAATGCTGACAACATATTTTTTTCGCCGGAGTTCCTTCGGGAGGGTAGCGCACTGCACGATAACCTCCATCCCAGCCGCATCGTCATTGGCGGCACCACAGCCCATGCACGGGTATTCGCCAAATTGATGCAACAGGGATCCGCGTGCGCAGACGTCAACGTGCTGCATACCAGCTCGTCTGAAGCCGAAGCGATCAAGCTTTTCTCAAACACGTATCTGGCGATGCGCGTAGCCTATTTCAACGAGCTGGATACCTACGCATCGATGCACAGCCTCGACACACGCCAGATCATCGATGGCATCGGGCTGGATCCGAGAATCGGCAGCCACTACAACAATCCATCCTTTGGATACGGAGGATACTGCCTGCCAAAAGACACCAAGCAGCTTTTGGCGAACTATAGCGATGTCCCCCAGAATCTGATCAGCGCAATCGTCGATTCCAACAGAACCCGCAAGGACTTCATCGCAAGCGACATCATGCGCTCAGCCCCGCGCATAGTCGGAATCTACCGGCTTACGATGAAATCCGGTTCGGACAATTTCCGCGCATCCAGCGTGCAGGGCGTCATGAAGCGCCTGAAAGCCAAAGATGTGGAAATCATCATCCACGAGCCAACCCTAAAGGCAAAAACGTTCTTCAACTCGGAAGTTGTCAATGACCTTGCTCGGTTCAAGGCCTCCGCCGACGTAATCATCGCCAACCGTGTTACCGATGAGCTGAGGAATGTGGAAGCAAAGGTATACAGCCGCGACATTTTTGGCGCGGACTGAGTTCCTCTGGTCATGACAGGAAAGCCCCGTTCTTTCGCACATAGCCTAATCTGGAATCTTTCCGGCGCGGGGCTTCCATTGGCGTTTGCGTTCCTTGCAACTCCAAGCCTTCTCGCAGGCTATGGAAGTGAGCGCTTCGGCTTCCTGACCATCATCTGGGCGCTGATCGGTTATTTCAGCATCTTCGATCTTGGCATCGGTCGCGCACTTACAAAGCTTGTTTGCGATCGACTAGGTAGCGGAAGGATCGCCGAACTTCCCGACCTCGCGACGACCGCGATCTTTACCATGTGCAGCCTGGGCGGGATTGCATGCCTGCTTCTGGTAGCTGCAGCCCCCATCCTCGTGCGATCGCTGCAGCTGGAGGCGGCATTGCACCGGGAGTGCGTGCTCAGCCTTCGCATATTGGGCATCAGCATTCCCTTCGTCATTGCATCCACGGGGTTCATCGGCCTGCTTGAAGCTCGACTCAGGTTCGACTGCATCAACCGTATCCGGCTGTTGATGGGAATGCTCAGCTTTGCCGCACCGCTGTTGATGCTGATCTGGTCGCTCAGCCTGGTGCCTGCAACGATTGCACTTGCAGTAAGCCGCATCGTTACTACATGGCTTTACATCCTCGCGGCCAGGCGCAGTGATACGGCGGCCATACTGGCTGGAAGGTTCCGCGCAACGCACCTGCGGGAACTGTTGAAATTCGGCAGTTGGGTCACGCTAAGCAATCTGATCAGCCCGCTGATGACGCAGCTGGACAAGATTGTCATCGGCAGCATCGTGGCCATTCACCTGCTGCCTGTTTATGCAATACCTGGCGATTTGATCAACCGCCTCAGCTTCATTCCTGTCGCCATCATCGGAGTGTTCTTTCCGGCATTCTCCGCCCGATGGGCGGCCGGCAACCGACAGGGAGTCCTGTCGCTCCACCGCGACGTTGCATCGGTGATGCTTGCCACAATGCTCCCCATTGCGCTGACCATCTACGCGTTCGCTCCCGAAGCGCTTACCTTGTGGATGGGCAGGGAGTTCTCGCTGCAAGCAGCACCTTTGATTCGTTGGCTTTGCGTAGGCCTGCTGGCGAATTCCTTCGCGCGTATCCCGCATGCGCTGTTGCAGGCCATTGGCCTCCCGGGAACTCCGGCCAAACTGCACCTTCTTGAGCTCCCGATTTACGCCACTGCGCTGTGGCTGCTGCTGGAGCGGCACGGGATCCTTGGAGCAGCAGTTGCCTGGAGTGGACGAATGCTGCTCGACTTCGTCCTGCTGACGACACTCGCCTGTCTGGCAGTGCCCGGCACCCGGCGCCAGGCCATCTCCCTGCTGACAGCAACAGCCGGTGGCGCGGCCATCATGTGCATTTCGCCACTCATTCCATCCGCCTCAGGACGATTGATTCTCTGCGTTGCGGCTGCACTCATGGGCGGCGCATACGCATTCACCCTCCTTGTTCGCATCCACCAAGATGAATGACCCCATTTCTTCGTCCGTTCCGTCACCCAATACGACATTGGTGACCGTCACTTACGGCGATCGCATCGACTATCTCCACGCACTTCTGCAGCGGGCGTTCTGTATCGAGAACGTGGGCCGCGCGGTAATAGTAAGCAACGCCTCGACCTCTGATCTTTCTCTGCTTGAAGAGCAATGGGCCCCCCGTCTGCGCGTCTTATCCCTGGAAACCAACACGGGATCTGCTAACGGTTATGCCGTAGGGATCGCCGCTGCACTGGCTGACGAAGCGGACTATATATGGCTGATGGACGATGACAACGCCCCCATGCGCGGCGCACTTTCCGCGCTGCATGACCGGTTGGCAACCAGCAGCGCGGTCCACGGCATGGAGAATGCTGCTGTCCTTGGTTTTCGCCCGACCCATCAATCCGCCATTGCCCAAGGCATAGAAGCAAGGCACGCCTATCCACCGCGCTCCAGCTTTCTGGGGTTTCACTACCGGCAGATCGCCTTCAAGATATGGCGCAGGATCAGGCCAGCACCAGGAGCGCATAGGCCCGCGTCGATAGTGTCCATGCCTTACGCACCATACGGAGGGCTGTTGGCATCAGCCATGCTATTCAAGCGAATTGGCCTACCGAAATGCGAACTGGTTCTGTATGCGGATGATACCGAGTACACCTACCGCATCACTGCAGGTGGCGGTGTAATTGAACTGGTAACTTGCGCCGAAATTGAGGATCTGGAGCATTCCTGGTACCTGCGCGAGGCGCACCCGAACAACTTCCTTCGCCTTCTGCATGGGCGCTCCGACTTTCGCGCCTACTACGGCATACGCAATCTGGCGTGGTTCGAGAGGAATGTCTGGCGAACCTCATGGCTCGAGTATGCGCTTAACAGCGCAATCTACATGATCCTTCTTAAGTATTTTGCACTGCGCAGCGGTCAACCCCAGCGGTACCAGCTATTGCGTGACGCGATCCGGGAAGGACGAACCAATCAGCTCGGTTTGTGCGACAGATTCCCTCTATAGCACCCTCCCTCCTTTTTGGGATCCATGCACAGGATCATCAGCCACGCCAATGAAATTGCGAAACAGAAGCGCCAACTTGTTTTCACCATTCGTCCTGTCGGCGGCATCGTTGCTATTCCTCACTGCCTGCCTCCTGTTCCCTCCACAGCTCTACGAGGCACTCCTTCCGGAGCGAAACGTCATGTTCCTCGACGTTCGTACCTTCCTGTTCTTCGCGACATGTGTGGCCACATTCTGCTGTGGCGTACTGCTTGCCAAACCATGCCAATCATCAATCGCACCGCCCCCATCACTCAGCAATACCGCAATCATGGTTCCACTATTGGCGGCGGTCGTCCTCAATGCGTTTTCACTGACGGTTCTGTTTCGAAACAACCCATGGATGCTGACGGAATGGTTGACTGATTCGGGCAGGGTCAAGCGCGACTATGACGCCACAGGCGGCCTCTCGGAAGCCTTGCCACTGTTGTTCGCCGTATGCTGGTGGGCACATGGACGCATACTCAGCCGTCGGCAAGCGACTGGCGAACCGGCACGTCTTGTTCGCACCAGCATCTTTTTGGCTGCCGCATTCGCCGTATTCACAGCCATGATGAAAGCCGCGCGCTTTGACTTGATACCGGGGTTACTCGGCTTCCTGATCATCTCCACCACCCTTTCATCTTCCAGCAGGAAGAGCGTTGGCTTCCTGTTGCGCCAAGGCGTCTTCGTGCTCTTGGCTGGCGCCGTGACATTCTCATTGTTCGCTTTCCTAAGGGGGCAAACCGGCACGCTTGCGATCGCTGAATCTGCCGCCGGCTACACCATGGCCTCATACAATCGATTAAGTGCGCTGCTCAACGGGGATATATATTTCCCCCACGCAGGCAGTGGCATTTATGCGTTCAACTTCGTCTCCCATGTACCTTTCTTTCATAACCTCATTGATTTCAGGGATGCGTTTGGAATGCCCGACCGGGTTGAGGCCTGGATGACGGAGTTTGCTGCGATCGCATCGGCTGGCCTCGACGGGAGGTACATTTGGGTAAGCGCATTCGGTTACTTCTTTGCAGACCTCGGCCTCTGGACATACCCCTACCTCGCAGCAAGCGGGCTACTTGTCGGGCTGTCCTGGAAGTCGATCCTGGCACGACGCGCCTTTGGACTTGTTCTCTATCCATGGGCCGCGTTTTCGATAGTCCTGTGGTTCGGAAGCCACTTTTTTGTTTTTCCGAGGCTGGTGACATTTCTCCTTGCCGCAATGGTCCTTGCCGCCTGGGAGTTCGTACAAGGAAGAAGGTTCGTACTGCAATGAACAATGCCAATTCGTCAACGACACCCGCGTTGATCAGCATCTACCTCCCGACCCACAACCGCCTCGGTCTTCTGCAACGCGCGATCGAATCCGTGAGACAACAATCCCATCCTCATTGGGAGCTCATGGTTGTTGTAGACAATTCTTCGGATGGTACCGCCGCCTACCTGGAGTCAATTGCAGACCCCAGGGTAAAGACAATCGTCAACAAGGTCTCCATGGGGGCCTGCATCAGCCGCAACCTTGCAATCGCCAACGCTTCTGGCGAGTACATCACCGGTCTTGATGATGATGATTATTTTCTACCCGACCGCCTGACGGATTTCCATGAGAACTGGTGTCGATTGACCTCGGCAGGTGTGGAATTCGGATTCCTCTATGACGATGCGGTCGTGCTTGGCCAGGATGGCGGCCAAGCCACGCGCCGCTTTGTCAAGGTTGCAGATCAGCGCCGACTGAACGGCTACAACTGTGTTGGCTCCCAGGTGTTCTGTCGGCGTACGGACATCATATCGGCAGGTGGCTTTTCGCCGAGCATGCCCGCATGGCAGGACTGGGATATGTGGGTTCGGCTGCAGCACCTCTCCGGCAAGGGCATCAATATCCGGAAGGCAAACTATGTCGTTGACGAGAGCCACGACCATGAGCGGATTTCGCAGAAGCCTGCGCATGTACTTCGCTACGCCGCGGAACAGTTCCTGGACAGGAACAAGCAGCTCAATGCCGCAGAACGCGCATCCGTCCGCTATACGCTCAGCAAGTATCCACAAGTAGGAAGGAGCTTGGCCGATTGCTTGCGGATCTTGCCGATCATGTCCTCGAATCCGCTGTTCTGGGAAAAACTCGAACGGAAAGCCGCCGACCTGGTCACCCGACATGGACACTAGCAACACGCAGACACAGCTGCCCGGCGCGGCAATGTCAAAGCAGCCCACGCAGAGCATTCACGTGCTGATGATCTCCGCTCGGGCGGATCACGGCGGCGGCCCCCGGCACATTGAACTTCTGCTCCGCAGCCTGCCTGCATGGGTAACGGCGTACATAGCCTGTCCGGAGGATGATCCTTATTGGGCGCGATTCAAAGAACTGGTCGATGGACGCCTGTTTCGTATTCCACACCGCCGATTCGGTCTTTTACAGGCAGCGCGACTCGCACTGCATGTGCGGCGCACTGGCATACAGGTCATTCATACCCATGGAAAAGGCGCCGGCATATATGGCCGGATCGCTTCACTACTGGGTGGAGCTCCCTGCATTCACACTCCACATGGCATTCATGTTGGCAGCTATGGCCCCTCTCTCCGAAGCCTCTATCTGCGGTATGAAAATGTAAGTGCGCGCTACGTTGAACACCTGATACATGTGTCGCCGGAAGAACAGGACCAGGCCCGCGAACTTGGCCTTTGGCGGACGATCCCTGCATCAGTGATTGTGAATGGCGTGCCCAGCCATACGCCGGACAGCAGTCAGCAGCTGCGCAGACAGGCACGCCGACGTCTCGGCTTTCCGGAAAGCTCTGCGGTGGTAGCCACCGTCAGTCGCTTCGACTATCAGAAAAACATGGGGGACGCCTACCTTATTGCCAAGGCGATGCCCCATATCCGGTTTCTCTGGATAGGCACAGGTGAAGAGATCGCTGCATTGCAGAGACGAGCCGCTGCGGATGGCGTCCGCAACCTGCACTTCCTGGGGCGCATGGACGCCCCATTGAACGCACTGGCCGCCGCCGACGCTTACCTCTCCACCTCACGCTGGGAAGGTTTGCCACTGGCGGTACTGGAGGCAATGTCATTGGGAATCCCTTCCGTTCTCTCCAATGTCATCGGCCACAAGAACCTGATTGAAAACCACGGCGCAGGCCTACTCTATCCGGCGGGTGATATCGGCTCGGCAGTATCTGCACTGACCCGCGTCCTCGACGAGCCAGAACTGCATCGAACGCTTGCTGAATCGGCGCACTCGGCACAGCTGGGAAACTTCTCCTCTACAACTGTTGCCAGTCAGACGGCTTCACTCTACAAGGGGCTGGCCTCCTGATGAAGGTAGCAATCGTCCATTACTGGTTTGTCACCTGGCGCGGAGGTGAGAAGGTTGTCGAACAGCTGCTGGACCTCTATCCACAGGCTGATGTGATCACGCACGTAGCCACGACCGAGATCGAGCGCGCGCAACTGGCAGGGCATCGCGTGCAACGTACCTTTGTCAGCAAGCTACCCGGCGCTCAACGGCTGTATCAGAAGTACCTGCCCCTCATGCCCATCGCATTGGAGCAACTCGATCTGACGGAATATGATCTGGTCATCTCCAGCGAGTCCGGCCCTGCCAAGAACGTCATCACCCACCCCGACGCACTGCATGTCTGTTACTGCCATAGCCCGATGCGCTACGCCTGGGACATGTATGGGCTTTATCTTGCAGGCGCAGGGAAGATCACCCGGTTATTGATGCGCCCCTTGATGCACTATCTGCGCACTATCGACGTGATATCGGCTGCACGCGTGGATCATTTCATCGCCAATTCGGCCTTCATCGCGCGCAGGATCAACAAATGCTACCGCAGACAGGCAGCGGTGATTCACCCACCTGTCGAAATCGATGAGTTCGAGTGCCGCAGCAGCAAGCAGGACTACTACCTGCTGTTTGGCCAGCTGACGCGCTACAAGAAGGCCGACCTCGTGACAGCCGCCTTCCTGCAGAATGGCAAGCGCTTGGTGGTAATCGGCGAGGGTGAGCAGCTGGACGCACTCAAGGCCAAGGCAACAGACAGGATTACGGTGCTGGGCCGACAGCCGTTTCCGGTCGTGAAAGAGTACCTGGCCAATGCAAAAGCGCTTATTTTCCCTGGCGTCGAAGACTTCGGCATCGTTCCACTTGAGGCAATGGCTTCCGGAACCCCGGTAATTGCGTTCGCCAAAGGCGGCGCACTCGAAACCGTTATCGAGAGTAGCGACCCCACGCTGGCGACCGGCCTGTTCTTCCATGAGCAGTCCATTGAGGCTATCAACGACGCTATTGCCCGCTTCGAGTCCATACCAGACCATATCTCGCCACAGGCTTGCCGTAGGCAGGCCGAAAGATTTTCCTCCGCACGCTTCAAGCAAGAGATATCCTCCTTCATCCAATCGAAACTACGCGAAACCGCAGATTCACACGTGGCCCGGGGAAACACATGAACATTTTGATCTGCGGCGGCGCAGGCTATATCGGCAGCCATATGGCGCAATGGGCTGCCGCGCGCGGTTATACGGTTACCGTGCTCGACAACCTCTCAACCGGGCATGCGGGCGCCGTTCGCTGGGGCGAGCTGATCCAGGCGGACCTACTGGATACCAGCGCCCTTGAGCGTGCCTTCAAGGGGCGCCGCTTCGACGCAGTCATGCATTTCTGTGCCCGCTCGCTCGTTGGCGAATCGGTAAGCAGACCCTACGAGTACTACACCAACAACGTCACTGGCACGTTGAACCTACTGGAGACAATGCGTCGTCATGAGGTGAGCAAACTGGTGTTCTCCTCGACTGCCGCTGTTTTTGGGAACCCCATCCACGATGTCATCGACGAGAACCACCCGAAGGCTCCGATCAATCCCTATGGCGCCAGCAAGTTGATGGCCGAACGCGTCCTCGCCGACGCCGCGCACGCCCATGGACTGCGCTCGGTGGCACTGCGCTACTTCAATGCAGCCGGCGCCCTGCCCGAGCACGGCATCGGCGAGGCGCATGCCTGCGAGACCCACCTCATCCCCAACGTACTACGCAGCGCGCTGACCGATGGCCCGGCGTTGAAAATTTTTGGCGATGACTACCCCACCGGCGATGGCACCTGCGTGCGCGATTATGTTCATGTGCAGGATCTTGCCCAGGCGCATGCGCTGGCCTTGGACTTCATGGGCGAGCATGAGGGCGCACATGCCTTCAACCTGGGCAATGGCCAGGGTTTTTCCGTACATGAAGTAATTGCCGCTGCCGCATCCGTCGTCGGCAAAGCCATTCCTTTCGAAATCGCGCCACAACGGGCGGGCGACCCGCCCAAGCTAGTAGCGTCCAGCAGCAAGGCCCGCGAACAACTCGGGTGGCGGCCGCAGTGGACCGCGCTGACTCCCATCCTGGAAAGCGCGTGGCGATGGCACCGTGCGCCCCCCAGCTGGTTCCCCAGCCAGAACTGATCGGCCATTCCGCACCGGGAGACATTGCAGGAGCGCCGTGCGCACCCGCGCAACCGTGGTCATCGCGGACAGGCGGCAGACAAGTGCGCAATGCCGGGATCGGCCGTCTTTCAACGCTGGCCTGCCCGCCCGGACGCGCTACGCGGCAATCGCCTCACCGTGGAACCGACAGCAACCGACAGCAACCGGCTGCCACATCGGCACCCGACCGCAGCGCCTTCCCGAATCAGGCGATGTCGAGCACTGGGAACGATTTGACCATGTCATCCAGTGCCTTGATCTGCGCCAGGAACGGCTCCAGCACGTCCAGCGGCAATGCGCTGGGACCATCGCAGCGCGCGTTGTCCGGGTCCGGGTGCGCTTCCAGGAACAGACCGGCAATACCTACCGCCATGCCGGCACGGGCCAGCTCCACCACTTGGCGGCGACGGCCACCGGAGGCTTCGCTGCCGGCATCACGGCGCTGCAGGCTGTGGGTGACGTCGAAGATCGCCGGTAGGCCTCCAGTGGCTTCGATCATCTCGCGGAAGCCGAGCATGTCCACCACCAGGTTGTCATAACCGAACTGGGCGCCACGCTCGCACAGGATGATCTGCTCGTTGCCCGCCTCACGGATCTTGCTGACGATGTGCTTGATCTGGGTGGGGCTGAGGAACTGCGGCTTCTTGATGTTGACGGCGCGCCCAGTGCGGGCGATGGCGGTGACCAGATCGGTCTGGCGGGCCAGGAAGGCCGGGATCTGCAGCACGTCGACTACTTCCGCCACCGGCGCGGCCTGGGCGACTTCATGCACGTCGGTGATCACCGGCACGCCGAAGCGCTGCTTGACCTGTTCGAAGATGCGCAGCCCTTCTTCCAGGCCAACGCCACGGAAAGAGTTGATCGAGGAGCGGTTGGCCTTGTCGAACGAGGCCTTGAACACGTACGGGATGCCCAGTTTGCCGGTGACCTGCACATAGCGCTCGGCGGCATACAGGGTGGAGTCGAGGTCCTCCAGCACGTTGAGCCCGCCAAACAGCACGAAAGGCAGCGTGTTGCCAACCACTACCCCATCGGAAATCGTCACGTTCATCTGTCTATCCTGTTGAATCCGGGGAAACCCCTGCCAAGGGTGGCGAATATGGCCGAAAAACGCCAAAAGCGACAGCGCTTGCCTGCCGCACAGCCCCGTCCGCACAGCCGCCGGACCCGGCACACGCCGTCCTATCGGCCAGACCAACCCCCGACGAGGCCAATCGGTTCACTCTGATACTATGTAGTACTCACTCCGTCGCCCCCACCCGCAGTTTCCGACGGCGCCAAAATCACGTTAAGAAACAGGAGTTTGAATGTCTTCCGAGCTGCTCAAGGCCTTGGCTCTGGATGCCACCAACGCTGGCACCTACATGGGTAACGGGGAATGGTCCTCCGCAACTGGCGCGGGCGTCCTCAAGCCGCAGAACCCGACCACCGGCGAAGTGATCGCCGAGGTCCAGGCCACCACCGAGGCTGATTACGAAACCGTCATCGCCCGTGCGCAGGAAGCCTACAAGGTATGGCGCACCACCCCGGCCCCGCGCCGTGGCGAAGCCGTGCGCCTGTGCGGCGAAGCATTGCGCAAGCACAAGGACGCACTGGGCTCGCTGGTCGCACTGGAAATGGGCAAGTCCAAGCCGGAAGGCGACGGTGAAGTGCAGGAGATGATCGACATCGCCGACTTCGCCCTGGGCCAGAGCCGCATGCTGTACGGCTACACCATGCACTCCGAGCGCCCCGGCCACCGCATGTACGAGCAGTATCACCCGCTGGGCCTGGTCGGCATCATCTCGGCCTTCAACTTCCCGGTCGCGGTGTGGAGCTGGAATGCGTTCCTGGCGGCCATCTGCGGCGATATCTGCATCTGGAAGCCGTCCAACAAGACCCCGCTGACCGCCATTGCCACGATGAAGATCTGCAATGACGCGCTGAAGGACGGCGGCTTCCCGGACCTGTTCTTCCTGATCAACGATGCCGGCACTGCGCTGTCGGAGAAGATGGTCGACGACCGTCGCGTGCCGCTGATTTCCTTCACCGGTTCCACCCAGGTCGGCCGCACCGTCAACCAGAAGGTTGCCCAGCGTCTGGGCCGCTGCCTGCTGGAACTGGGCGGCAACAACGCCATCATCATGGACGAGACCGCCGACCAGAAGCTGGCCGTGCCGGGGATCGTGTTCGGCGCCGTCGGTACTGCCGGCCAGCGCTGCACCACCACCCGTCGCCTGATCGTGCATGAATCCATCTACGACAACGTGCTGGCCACGCTGATCAAGGCCTACAAGCAGGTCGAAGGCAAGATCGGCGACCCGACCGACGCGGCCAACCTGATGGGCCCGTTGAACAGCCCGGAAGCCGTGCAGCAGTTCCTCGGCTCCATCGCCAAGGCCAAGGCTGCCGGTGGCACCGTCGAGACCGGCGGCACTGCCATCGACCGCGCCGGCAACTTCGTGCTGCCGGCGATTGTCACCGGCCTGAAGAACAGCGATGAGATCGTCCAGCACGAGACCTTCGCACCGATCCTGTACGTGATGAAGTACAGCACGCTGGACGAAGCCATCGACATGCAGAACGGCGTGCCGCAGGGCCTGTCCTCGTCGATCTTCACCCAGAACCTGAAGACCGCCGAGAAGTTCCTGTCGGCAGCCGGCAGCGACTGCGGCATTGCCAACATCAACATCGGCACGTCCGGTGCGGAAATCGGTGGCGCCTTCGGTGGCGAGAAGGACACCGGCGGTGGCCGTGAATCCGGCTCGGATGCATGGAAGGTTTATATGCGCCGCCAGACCAACACCATCAACTACTCCGACTCGCTGCCGCTGGCCCAGGGCATCAAGTTCGATCTTTGATGGTGCCTGTCCTGGCTTTGGTCGGGGCGTTGAATCGGGAGAGTTCCCAGCTGTAAAGCTGCCCTCACCCCAACCCCTCTCCCGCGCGCGGGAGAGGGGCTTTCTACAGCTGATACGGAGTTCCCGATGAGCATCCCTGCACCTCGCCAGACCAGCAGCTACGCCGTGATCAGCCTGGTCGCCGGCATTCTTGGCTGGACCCTGTTGCCTGCCATTGGCAGCATCTGCGCCATCATCTTTGGCCATATGGCACGTGGCGAAATCCGCCGCAGCAACGGTCAAATGGACGGTGACGGTCTGGCTGTGGCCGGCTTGGTGCTGGGCTGGCTGGCTACTGCGCTGTGGTTGATCGGCATCATCTTCTTCATTGCCATCCTTGTGTTCTTCGGAGGCCTGGCGGGCCTCGCGGCGATGAACTCCTGAGGCTGGCATGGGACAACCCGATTCAACCCAACGTTTCAGCAGCCGGGTAGCGGACTATGTGCGCTATCGACCGGGTTACCCGTCCACGCTGCTGGAGTGGCTGCACCGCGATATCGGCCTGCCGCGCTCTGCCCTGGTCGCCGATATCGGCGCTGGCACCGGTATTTCCAGCGCGCCGTTCCTGGCTGCTGGCCATCCGTTGATCGCAGTGGAACCCAATGCCGCAATGCGCGCAGCCGCCGATCAATGGCTGCACCCCCAATACCCCAAGTTCCAATCCGTCGGCGGCACTGCCGAAGCCACTACGCTGGCAGATCACAGCGTCGATCTGGTCGCAGCAGCGCAGGCGTTCCACTGGTTTGACACGTCCGCCGTACGTCGGGAATGGACTCGTATCCTGCGCCCGGGTGGCCTGGCGCTGGTCTACTGGAACTCGCGCCTGCTCGATGCCTCGCCGTTCCTGGCCGGCTACGAGCAGCTGCTGCTGGACTACGGCACCGACTACACCGAAGTCGCCGAACGCTACCAGGACGACCAGACCATGCGCGACTGGTTTGGTCCGGGCCTGCGCGGTCTGGTGCAGCTGCCAAACGTGCAGCACCTGGACTACGACGGCCTGCGTGGTCGGCTGCTGTCCTCCTCCTACGCGCCGCAAGCCGGCCACGAACGTCACGTCCCGATGCTGGAAGCCCTGCGGCGCCTGTTTGATGCGCATGCGGTCGATGGCAAGGTTGCCTTTGAGTACCAAACCCGCGCCTTTGTTGGCACGCTGAACTGAGCTTATGTATTCCATTGCCCGCCCGTTTTTGTTCACCCTTGATGCCGAGCGCGCGCACGGCCTGGGCCTGTCCGCGCTGGATCTTGCCTGGCGCACCGGTACCACGCCGCTGATCGCCGGCCGCATCAAGCCACTTCCCACCCCGGCGTTTGGCCTGAGCTTCCCCAACCCGGTTGGCTTGGCAGCTGGCCTGGACAAGAACGGCGAACATATCGAAGCCCTGTTTGCATTGGGCTTCGGCTACGTGGAGATCGGCACCATCACCCCGCGCCCGCAGGCCGGCAGCCCCAAGCCGCGCCTGTTCCGCCTGCCGCGGCACAACGCCATCATCAACCGTATGGGTTTCAACAACCTCGGTGTTGATGCGCTGGTGAAGAACGTGGAGGCGGTCAAGCACCGCCCCGGCCCGCTCGGCATCAACATAGGCAAGAACAAGGACACGCCAAATGACGATGCGCTGTCCGACTACCTGATCTGCATGGAAAAGGTCTACCCGCTGGCCGATTACATCACCGTCAACATCTCCTCGCCCAATACCGCCGGCCTGCGCGAACTGCAGGAAGAGCAGGCATTGCGACGCCTTGTAGCCGGCCTGCGTGAAGCACAGGAGCGACTGGCCGCCAAACATGGCAAGCGCGTGCCGATGCTGGTCAAAGTGGCACCGGACCTGAGCGATCGCGACATCGATGCGGCAGCACGCGTGCTCGGCGAATTGGGCGTGGATGGCGTAATTGCCACCAACACCACCATCGGCCGGCCCACCGTGGAAGCCGATCCACTGTCCAGGGAAATTGGCGGCCTGTCCGGCGCCCCCTTGCTGGGTCAATCCACCCTGGTGCTGCGCCGGCTTCGCGCGCGCCTGCCCGAATCGGTGCCGCTGATCGGCGTTGGCGGCATCAGTTCCGGCGCCGATGCCGTGGCCAAGATGGCGGCTGGTGCTGCGCTGGTGCAGTGCTATAGCGGCCTGATCTTCCAGGGCCCACGCCTGATCGGCGATTGCGTCGATGCCATCCGCCGCCGTCGCGAGTCACCCTCCGGGGGCGCCGTCGCACCGCTATGACGAATGCCGCAACTGCCTGGTCACTGACCGAGAACGCCTCGCTGCGCCACCTCAACACTTTCCACGTGGATGCCCATGCCCCGCGCATGCTGCGCGTCGCCGATCCCAATGCGCTGCCCGAGGCCCTGGCCACCATCGGCGATGCCGACCTGCTGGTACTTGGCAGCGGCAGCAACGTGCTGCTGGCCGGCGATCCCCAGGATGTGGTGCTGGTATTCGACAACCGGGACATAACCGCGCTTGAACACCGCGCCGACCACACCATCGTCCGCGCGGGCGCAGGTGTGATCTGGCATGAGCTGGTGATGTGGTCGTTGAACGAGGGCCTGTCCGGGCTCGAGAACCTGGCATTGATCCCCGGCACCGTCGGCGCCGCACCGATCCAGAACATCGGCGCCTACGGTGCCCAGGTCGGCGACTTCATCCAGGTCGTCGAGGCCTGGGACCGGCAGGAGCAGGCCTGGGTGCGCCTGGACCAGGAAGCGTGCCGCTTCAGCTACCGCGACAGCCTGTTCAAGCACGAGGCTGATCGCTACCTGATCGTCGCCGTCGAGTTCCGTCTGCCGTTGCTGCACGAATTGCAGCTGGACTATGCAGGCATCCGCGAGGAGCTGCAGGCCATGGGAATCGAATTGCCGGTCTCGGCCGACGTCGCCAACGCCGTCATCGCGATCCGTCAACGCAAGCTGCCCGACCCCGCCGTGCTCGGCAATGCAGGTAGCTTCTTCAAGAATCCCATCCTGCCGGTTGAACAGATCGACGTATTGCTGCAGCACTACCCGGCGCTGCCCGTGTTTCCCGGCAACGATGCCAGCAACCGCAAGATATCGGCGGCGTGGATGATCGAGAAGGCCGGCTTCAAGGGCCAGCGCGAAGGGGATGCAGGGGTTTCGCCCAATCATGCGCTGGTACTGGTCAATCACGGCAGCGCGACCGGCGCCGAATTGCTGGCATTTGCCCGGCGCGTGTCGGCCGCCGTGCTGGAAAAGTTCGGCGTGCCGATTGAACCCGAACCGAGGCTGGTCGGCGCCCGCTGGTGAATACTGCCTTGGCTGCACCCCGCTCCACCGCCATGCGCGCTGCCCTGCTGATGTTCGGTAGTGCGATGGCTTTTGGTTTGATGGCCGTCGCCATCCGTCTTGCCACCGACTACGTCCCCACCCAGGAAGTAGCGTTCTTCCGCAATGGCTTTGGCCTGCTGGCGCTATTGCCGATGCTGCTGCGGCCCGGCCACGCGCCATTGCGCACCCAGCAGCTGCCACGTTATTTCCTGCGTAGCGTGATTGGCCTGGCCTCGATGCTGTGCGCTTTCTGGGCAATCGGCCATCTGCCACTGTCGCAGGCTATCTCCCTGTCGTACTCAACGCCGCTGTTCGTCACCATCGCTGCGGTGTTGTGGCTGGGTGAGAAGGTCCGTATCCGACGCTGGGCGGCCGTCATCACCGGTTTCACCGGTGTGCTGGTGATCGTGCGCCCGGGCGCGCACAGCTTCGAACTCGGCAGCCTGGTCGCGGTATTGGCCGCGGTACTCAGCGCTCTGGTCGCCATCCAGATCAAACAGCTGACCCGCGTCGACGGTCCCGATACCGTGGTGCTCTACACCTATGTGTTCTGGGTGCCGCTGTCGTTGATCCCGGCGCTGTTCGTCTGGGTCTGGCCGAGCGGCATCGCCTGGCTGTGGCTGGTCGCCACCGGAGTGATGGGAACCTTGGGCCAGCTGCTATGGACCCGTGCCCTGAAACTGGGGGAAGTCTCCGCACTCACGCCCATCAGCTTCACCCAGCTGCCACTGGTGGTAACGATGGGCTGGCTGCTGTTCGGCGAGACCCTGGACCGCTGGACCGTGATTGGAGCGCTGATCATCCTCGGCGCCAATGCCTATATCGCCCACCGTGAGGCGGTATTGGCGCGACGCCGCGAGAGCCTGCAGAACGCCCGCGCCGGCGATACCCCCGCCTGAGCGGGCATCGGGGTTTCAGGCCTGCAACAGCAGCACCAGCAACGGCGCCGCGGCGACATTCAACACCCCAGCCATCACCATCACCAGCCCGGCGATCGCGCCCTCGCTCTCGCCCAGTTCGCGCGCCTTGGCCACGCCCATGCCGTGTGCGCCCATGCCAAACAGCGCACCACGCGCCATCGCACTGCGTATCGGCAGCAGTTTGAGCAGCACCTGCCCACACAGAGCACCGCAGATACCTGTGATGATCACGAACACTGCTGTCAATTCCGGTATGCCACCAATGCGTCCGGACACATCCATCGCAAATGGGGTGGTCACCGAGCGCGGTGCCAGGCTCAACCTGAGTTCCGGTGACAGATGCAACGCCGTCGCCATCCCCCACGCAGAAGCGATCGCCACACCACTGCCAACCAGCACACCTGCCCCCAGCACCTTCCAGTGCCGTGCGATCAGCGTCCGTTGCTGGTGGATGGGCACCGCGAATGCAACCGTCACCGGTCCCAGCATCGCCACCAACCAATGCGTACCACGCAGATAGTCGTGATAGCTCGCATGCAGCAGGAACGCCAACCCCAACAACGCCAGCGGCGCGCTGATCAGTGGGGATGCCCATGCCTTGCCGCTACGTTGATAAAGCCGCTTGGCCAACAGATAGCTGACCAGAGTGGCCATTGCCCAGAACAACGGCCACAGCAATTGCGTTGCCGGCCGGACCACCATCTCAGTGAGCATCACGTCCACTCCATCGCAACAACAGCTCGACGGTAACGGCAGTGGTCGCCATGACCAACACGGTGCCACCCACCACCACCAGCAGCAGCTTCAGTCCCAGCCAGCCGAACATCTGGCGGTTGTCCAGCAGGATCATTGCCGCGGGGATGAAGAACAACAGCATCTCCGCCAACAACAAGCGCGCACCCCGCGCAAACGACAGCGGCGACCACCAGCGCAGGGCAAACACCAGCAGCAATGCGCCCAACCCGACAATCCCGCCCGGCACGGGCAAACCGAGCTGCCGCACCAATCCCTCTGCCAGCAGCCAGAGCGCCACAAGCGCGGCAATCTGCAGGCACGCACTGCGGCGGAAGCCGCGCCGCAGACCCAGCCGGCAGCGCCGCCAGAACAGCATCAACGTTTCCATGCCTTCTATGTACGCCTGGCCGATCCATAATTAAAATGAATTAACTGCATTCATTTGATTCCTTTTGGGAATGGACATCAGACAACTCTCCATGCTGGTGGAAGTGGTGCGGCAAAATGGCTTCTCGGCCGCGGCCGAGACCCTGTTTGCCACCCAGCCAACGATCAGCAAGGCGATCCGCCAGTTGGAGGACGAAATCGGCGAGGTGTTGCTGGAGCGCTCCCGCCAGGGCGTCCGGCTGACGCCAGCCGGACAGATCGTCTACCGGCGCGCCCTGGCCCTGCTCGGCGAACGCCAGGACATGCTGCGCGAGCTTGAAGAACTGCGCGGACTGCGCCGCGGCGAGTTGCACCTGGGCCTGGCCTCATTGGGCAGCGACATCCTGTTTGCGCCGGTGTTCGCCCGCTTCCGCCAACTGCATCCGCAGATCGAACTGCACGTGCTCGAACGCGGCAGCGAAGCATTGGAAGAGAGCCTGCGAGCCGGCGAAATCGAACTGGCGGCCAGCCTGCTCCCGGTCGCCGATGACCTGCAGTGGCAGCCCGTACGCACCGAGCCACTGGTTGCCCTGCTGCCTCGCGATCACAGCTTGGCAAACGCAGCCAGCCTGCAATTGCAGGACCTCGCCGAGGTCCCCTTCGTCCTGTTCGAAAAAGGCTTCCTGCTGAACCGGCATATCATCCGTGCCTGCCAGGCACGTGGTTTCAGCCCCCGCGAAGTCACCCGCAGCGGCCAACCGGATTTCATCGTAGCGCTGGTCGCGGCGGGTCTCGGCGTCGCCCTGTTGCCCCGCATGATCGCCGCCGCCCGCCCGCGCGCGAATGTGGTGATGGTGCCTCTGGATGAGCCTGAGCTGGACTGGAAGATGGTGCTGGCCTGGCGCCGCGGTGGCTATCTGTCCGCAGCGGCGCAGGCATGGTTGCGCCTGGTGCAAGCCGAGCACGGTGATGGACGCTGATATTCAGGCCATCGACACCCGTCGCAACCGCTGCGCTACCTGCGAGGCATTGACAGCTTGGTCGTACAGGAATCCCTGGCCAATTCGATAACCGGCCTCGATCAATATCTGCCGCTGGCTGGCGCTCTCCACGCCCTCCGCCACCAGGTCCAGACGCAGACTGGGCCCCAACTTGCCGACCGCCTCGACGATGGCGCGTATCGAAGGCTCGTCCACCATGCGCGCAACAAAACTACGATCGATCTTGAGCACATCGATCGGGTAGTCGCGCAGATGTGCCAGCGAAGAATGGCCGGTACCAAAATCATCAAGCGCAATGCGCATGCCCGCCTCTTTCAACAGCCCCAACGCACGCGCAACGAAGGCAGAACCACGGTCGGTGAGAACCTGTTCGGTGACTTCCAGCTCTATCTGCGTCGGGTCGACGTCAAAGCGTTGCAGTTTCTCCAGCAGGGTCTCAGCGAAATCATCGCGTAGAAATTCCACCGGCGCGGTATTTATCGCTATCGGTGGAACCTGCAGACCCTGTGCCTGCCACGCGCAGATATCGGTCAGTACCTGTAGATGCATCAACTCCGCCAGTCGCGAGGCCAGCTCGTAATCGCGAAAGGCCTCGTCGAGCAGGCAGGCTTTTCCCATTGCGTTGTCTTCGGCACTGGGCCAGCGCAGCAGAGCCTCGTACCCCACCACGTGGCCATCCTGCAGGTTCACTTTCGGCTGGTAGTGCGGCACCACCCCACCATCACGAACCAGTTGGCGCGCCTTCAACCGCTGATTCGCGGCAAGTTCGGCGATGGCCATCAATCGCCGGCTGTACAGGCGTACCCCGCCGCGCCCATTGACCTTGAGGTCATTCAAGGCTGTATCGGCGGCCTTGAGCAACTCCGCCGGTTCCTGCGCATCACGTGGATACAGCGCGCAGCCGATGCTCATTCCGGTACTGATCACCTGCCCTGCGTAGGTGACTGAACTTTCCGCCAACAAGCTGATGCAGCCTGCGGTCTGCAGCAGTTCGGCTTCGCCGGCAACATCCTCAAGCACCACGGCAAATTCATCCCCCCCCAGTCGTGCCACCGTAGCCGTCCCGCTTACCTGCGCCGCCACCCGCTTGGCCAGCACACGTAGCAGATGGTCACCCGCGGGGTGCCCAAGCGTGTCATTGACGTGCTTGAAATGATCAAGGTCGATGATCATCAGGCCCAGCGTTCCGCTGCGCCCACGCTGACGCTGCAGACTGTTTCGCAGCCTGCGGTTGAACGAGCGCCGGTTTGGCAGGCCGGTGAGCTCATCAATCTCACAGGCAATACGCAGACGTTGTTCCGCCTGCTGTTGTCGGCTGACATCACGCGACACGCACAGGACGCCATTCACGCCTCCATTCGCATCGAACATTGGCGTGAGAATATTGTCCCAGAACTGTGGCTGCGCACCTTCGGCGCCGGTCTGTCCGGCAAAACGTGCAGGTCGTCCGCTGCCCGCCATCGAAAGCGCACGTCGCCCCTTTTTTTGAAACGCAGCGGGCAGCAAGTCGGTCCATTGCATGCCGAAAGTGCGCTCATCCAGCAGCAAACCGGCCACCAGGCAGCCGGAACGATTCATGTGACGCACCGAGCCATCGACGTTTATCACCGCGATGCAATCCAGGCTTGCATCGAGCATGCGATCCTGCAGGTCCAGGCTCTCCTCCAGCGCGTGGCGTAGACTTCGCCTGGCACTGACATCGGTCATGGTCACTGCCTGCAATGGCACCTCCGCGCCGGGGCTGCCCAGGCGCACCTCGAACCAATGCTCGGCACCAAACTCATCCTGCAAACGACACTCGAACGCTGGTGCGTGCCCATGCTGCAGGAACTCTCGCCACGCACCGATCGCCTGACCACGCTCTCCCACGTGGACACGTGCCAGCCATTCGCGTGAACTGCCCAAAGCGGCATCATCGCCAAAGAACTGGCGCCATCGCAGATTGGCCTGCACGGGCACGCCATCGTGGATCATCGCAGCCATCTGCGGCAGCGCGTCCAGCACTGCCTGCAACTGCACATATAGATCCGCCAATCGACCCCTCCCTGGAGACGGTTGAGCACCCTCGTCCCAAAGCATTGCACTTCCCCCTGATGCACTGCCGGCTTGGCCCCAGGCAGCGCGCTCATCATGCAGCACCACGAACGCTTCCAGAGTGAAGAAGGTGTCGTGATCGCCATGCGGGAAAACGATTTCAGCTGCGTGACAGGCTGTAGGTAAACCCCCATCCGCACCGAGTCCGCGTCTGCGGACGACACCGGCGTTCGGCGTTCACGTTTCGACATTCACTCATACGTCCCGTGCCTGCCGTCTGGCAGTCAAACATATTGCGTAGCCGGGGGCATCTGACCACTACATGGCCTTTTGCAGTATCGCTGGCGTGATGCCTGTGTTCGTCTCCGTGTTACCCGTCATCGCCGTTTACTCAGGCTGTCGACAAATTTTCATCACATCGATTTCACACTTTCATACGTGCGGAACGGTGTCCACGCTGCTCATGTCAGCAGCAAATCCAGAAAAGATTGCGGTGCAATCATTCGCGACTCCCTCCCCTTCCCAGCAAAGTATGAATAGGTTGGTGTGCCTACAAGGCCTGCCCACCAATGCGGTCGTACGGTATCCAATGAAGATTGGATCCGCCGGAAAGGCGCGCGTGCAACCAACCGGGCAACGCGGGGGGCTACCGCAGCCATAGGCCTGCGTGCCAGCAATGTGCGCGAAGAGTGGCAAACAAGCCGATGCAGATCAGCCACGACCAACACTAATTCCCAACAGCGCCACACACTTTTCGCCGCGGATGCACTGGGAAATACCTACAGCCAAAACCAACTGGCCGTCCTAATCTTCCCAACCTGATTCGAAGCTCCAAGGCCACACGGAAAACAAACAGGCAACGTACCCGGAAGCGCAACCGGCGACCCACTACCCGCTCGTCGGCAATCGCGGTTCACGTGCAACCCGCTGGCACCCTGGCATCGCCGATGCACTCGGCTGGCGGCCAACAGCGCAACGCGAGGGTGTCGGAAATCCAACAGTGCAGGTATCACCTTCCACATGCAGCTCATGCACGACCTGCACCACGGAGGGTGAAGCGCCTGTCGCACAGTGACGCTCATGGGCTCCCAGTTCTCCGCGACGCATTGCGCAGCTTCAGAAACAGCGGCTTCACCAACGCGCTCGCTTGCCACACCTGGAGCGGGTCTCCCCAACCGTCATGCCGCAAACAGCATGACTCAACCACCGCCTGCGACATTGAAGTGCGGCTCCTGGCAGAACCGCATAGCTATTAGCCGCTACCTCGACCGGAGCAGTGTCCTGACGCTCTGCGGGCATCGCAGCGGTTCGTCCACACGCCAACGCTTGGCTACGAGAAGTGTCGGCATACATCCCCCAAATGAATAGGAAACCCAGATGATCTCCACCCTTCCCTCCCTCTTCAAAGCCACCGCACTGTCCCTGGCACTTTCCGGCCTGCTGGCTCCGGCTGCACAGGCCGCATCGGGCACGGTCACCTTCAAGGGCGAGATCGTCCAGTCCACCTGTGACGTCAGCACCGCAAGCGCAAACCAGACGGTCACGATCGGCACCTTCCCGACCACCTTGTTCAAGGAAGCCGGCGACGTCTCCGCGCCCAAGAGCTTTGATATCAACATGGAGAACTGCAAAGCAGGCACCTACACGCTTCGCTTTGACGGCACCACGCCAACCGGCCATCCGGAGCTGCTGTCGGTGAGCAAGGCCGGAGGCGTCGGCATCGAGATCCTCGACAACCAGGACAAGGTGTTCCCGATCAACCAGGAACTGGCTGATCCGGCACTGGTGACCGTTGCCGCCGATGGCAAGGCCACCGTCAACCTGAAGGCACGCTACAAGTCCTACGAAAAGGAAGTCCGTGCCGGCGTCGCTGACGCCAACTCGACCTTCTCGATCGAGTACCGCTGATCCATGCAGCAGGGCTGATGACGCACCCAGCGTTGTCGGCCCTGCACTCGGCTAACGCCGTGATCACCTGCACCCACCCGCTATCGAAACCCCAATGACTTCACTGCCCGCCCGCGGCCTTCCGCCAGCGCGATGGTCCTTCTTGTTGACCCTGCTTTTCATCCTTTCCTTTCCCGGGGCCGTCCATGCGGCAGTGCAGGTGCAGGCCACCCGCGTCATCTATGACGCAAAGTCAGCCTCCGCTGCCGTCACGCTGGCCAACAAGAGTGCATTGCCCTATCTGGTCCAGACATGGCTGGATCAGGGCGAGGACAACCTGCCCATGCGAGACCTGCCGATGGTGATCACGCCGCCGCTGATGCAACTGGCCGCTGGCGAACAAGCCGTCGTCCGTATGATCTACGCAGGAACCGGATTATCCGAGGACCGGGAATCCCTGCTATGGATCAATGTCCAGGAGATTCCGCCGAGCGCGGACACGGAGAACGTCCTGCAGGTGGCCATTCGCACCCGCATCAAACTGTTCTACCGTCCTGCCAACCTGGATGCCACGCTAGACCAGGCCAGCCGCGACCTGCAGTGGCGCATCGATGGCCAGCAACTGCACGTTCGCAACGACAGCCCACTGCACATCACCTTCGCCCACCTGCAAGGCCTGAGCACTGCCGGTATTGGCAGTGAACTCGATCTGGACATGATCGCCCCGGGCCAGGCGCTGTCGGTGCCCCTGTCAAAGCTCAAGCTATCCAGCGCGCAGATGCTCCGCTTTGGCTATATCAACGACTACGGCGGCATCACCGACGTCACCGATGTCGCCATCCAGCGCTGAAGCGCTCTCCGATCCACTTCGCGATTCCATCATGCTCGGCCCAATCCCCGATACGAAGCGGCGCGCCCGTCGCATCCCGCGCCTGGCACCATTGGCTGTCGCCTTCAATGCGCTGGGAATTGGCGGTGCAATCGCTGCGCCCCACTTCAATCTGGATTTCCTGCGTGGCGACGCCGATCAACACGATGTCGCCGCGCTGTCCAGTCCGGGCGCAATCCTCCCCGGCACCTACCCGTTCGCGATCTACCTCAATGGCAACGAAGTGGCACGTGAAGATGTCACTTTCACGATGACCGCGACCGGTCAGGCCGAGCCCTGCCTCAGCCATGCCCAGCTCACCCGCTGGGGGGTGGATCTTGCACACGCCGATGCAGCGGCGGATGCCTGCCAACCACTGGCAACCCGCATCGTGGATGCAGGGCTCAGCTACAACGGCAATCAGCAGCGCCTTGATCTGCGCATACCGCAGGTGAATCTGATCAATCTGCCCCGCGGCCACATCCCTCGTGCATTGCGCGACCAGGGCATCAATGCCTTGCTGGTCGACTATGCGCTGAGCGGCGCGCACAACAAACAACGGCAGCAAGGTCGTGACAACTACTTCTTTGCTTCGGTAAACAGCACGCTCAACGCCGGCATGTGGCGGTTCCGCCATACCGCCAGCGCCAACCGCAGCAATGGCAACAAGACCACCCGCTGGAGGAGCCAAGGCTTTCTTGCCGAAACCGATCTGGGTTCCTCGCACACCCGGTTGGTGCTGGGCGATACCTACACCGCGTATGGCGTATTCGACAGCATCCGCTTTCGGGGTGCGCAGATTTCCAACGACGACGAGATGCTCCCATACAGTCAGCGCAGCTATGCGCCAGTTGTACGCGGCGTAGCCGCCAGCGCCGCGCGCGTCGAGGTTCGTCAGGACGGGCGTCTCATCCACGCGTTGAACGTCGCCCCCGGGGCCTTCCAGATTGACGACATCGTCCCCAATCGGCTCAGCGGCGAACTGGATGTCTCGATCATCGAGGCCGACGGCTCGCGACAACGCTACAAGCAGTCGTTTTCAGCCGTGGAGACAATGCTGCGCCCCGGCCTGTTCCACTATGAACTCAGCGCAGGCGAACTCCGCAATGGCTACGAGCACTACCGGCCGCGCTTTGTGCAGGCGAGCGCTGCCAGAGGCCTAGCCTCGGACATCACCCCGTATGCAGGCCTGCTGTTATCGGAACAATACGCCGCTGTAGCACTCGGCGCGGCACAAAGCCTTGGTCGGCTTGGATCGGCATCCATCGACATAAGCCATGCCCGCAGCCGCCTGGCGCAAGGCGGGGCCAGCAGCGGCCAGAGCGTCCGGTTCCTGTATTCGAAATCCTTGAATACACACGGCACTGAGTTTCGCCTGGTGGGTCATCGCTATTCCACCTCCGGCTACTACGACTTCAGCGATGCCTCGGCGGAGCATGCGCAGTGGCAGCATGGCCACTATGAAACCAGTTATGAAGACCCGCTAGCCAGCTCGGAATTCCCCACCCCATGGCAGCAACCACAGCAACACCAGGTGCGTAGCCAGCGCTTCCACAACAAGCGCAACCGGCTTGAGATCGCGTTGAACCAACGCATCTCCGACACCTACTCACTCAGCGCCAGCTACAACAACCAGAACTACTGGGGAACCAACACGCGTGAGCGCGAACTGCAGTTGGGACTGAACGGGCAAATTGGCACGGTCAATTTCGGCACCTTCTTCCGTCACAGCCAAGGCCGCTATCGCCACGCCGACCGGTCCTTCGGCCTCACCTTGTCGCTTCCGCTGGATAGGCTGGGTCCGCGCCGCACCAGTGGTGCTGCCTCCTACAGCCACTCCCGTTACGGCGGCGCCAGCTATCAATCCGGCATCAATGGTGCCTTGCTGGACCGTGATCGCCTGAGTTACGGCGTCAACGTTGGCAGAACCGACGCCGGCAACGTGGCTTCGGCCAACCTGCGCTACGCCGGCAGCAAGGGTGTCGCCACCATCGGTGGCACACAGGCATCGGCCTATTCACAGATCAGTTGGGGGCTACGCGGTGGCTGGGTGCTGCACCGCGACGGCCTGACGTTTGCGCAATCACTGCACCGGACCAACGTGCTGGTACACGCACGCGACGGCGCAGGGCTTGGCTTGGAGAACCAATCCGGGGTCCGCCTCGACCGCCACGGCTACGGCCTGGTCAGCGGCATCAGCGCCTATCGCCTGAATCATGTCGCCCTGCGCACCGATGATCTCGGTGCCGATATCGATGCCAGCAGGATCTCCAGGAACATCGTCCCGACCCGTGGTGCGCTGGCACGCGTTGACTTTGAAACGCGGCGCGGCCTCAGCGTGATGATCCACCCCATCCTGATTGAGGACATCCGCGTTCCCTTGGGGGCGACGGTATTCGGCAACGATGGACTTGGCCGTGGCATCGCCGGCCCCAACGGCGAGATCTTCGTCAGTGGCGTGCACCCAGGCGAACGCCTCTCCGTCCGCTGGGGCGTCAAACCCGACCAGCGCTGCGAGATGCAGCTAGGCCCTGCGCAAACCCTGGGAGCTGACAGAACGCTGCCCGGCTACCGCCACATTGAACTGCACTGCCTTCCTCCAGGCCAATCAATCAAAGACTGACGATGAAGAAATTCCTGCTCCGCGCACTGACGGCACTATTGCTCCTGCCTGCGCTGCCCAACCTCGCTTGGGCACTGTCCTGCAAGGACGCCATGACCGAATCGGTCAACCAGGTCATCCCCTTGCTTGATGAGATCACCATTTCAAAGGGCGACGCCGTCCGCGGTCGACTGCTGTGGCGATCGGAGGATTACACCGTAGGTTTCCGTTGCGTGGACGCACAGGGTGCGCCGCAAGGTGAGGATGCATTCTTCTACTGGGACCCGGACAGGACGGTTGCGCGAATCCACCCTTCGATCGAAGTTGGTGTGACCATCAAGAATGTCGACCACAAGATCAATGGCGGCGACCCCAGGCTGCGCGCCGGCAAGGGTACCGCGCCGCCGGCCAACCGCCAGAACTGCAAGATGTACTGGAACCATTCCAGGGCAAAGTTGTGTGCGACCTCGATGGTGTTGAACGTCACCTTCTCCGTCTATATCAAGGCGACCGGCAGCCCTCCTCCGCTGAGTGGCCACATCAATAACCATGGCGTCTATGACCTGTTCCAGGTCGACGGTGAGGGCGGTTTGAACACGTCGCCAAATTCGAATTTCCGCGCCGGCATATCCGGGCTCGGGAAAATCCACTTCATCGCCTGCAATCCCACCATCTCCGTGGTTGGAAACACCGGCAACACCGTGAACTTCGGCCGCATCCCGGCTGCTGCCATAAACAACGGCGCCATCCAGGCGCAGGTTCCGTTCCGCGTGCAGGTCGACATGACACAGCCTGGTGCCGGCAACGAATGCAGCAAGCAGATGCTGGTTGCATCGATCAGCACGCTCAATGCCGTCAAGGACGGCAGCCTCATCCTGCCAAAATTGAACGGCGGTTTCGGTATCGCCATCTCCCGTGCGGATACGCCCGGGCGCTATATCCAGTTCAAGCAGTCGATACCATTGGGCCCCGTCAACAACACCTTGGTCAATTACGACTTCCTCGCCTCGTTGATGTGGATAGGCGACAGCGCCAAGCTCGGCCCCTTCTCGGCAACGGCAACCGTCAACGTTATTTTCCGCTGAAAAACCCCGGCACAAACAACAAGGGCGTCGATCTGCATCGACGCCCTTGCCTATCACTCAAGCGGCGTTTGCCGCTTGCATCATTCCCACTCGATCATCAACAAGCCACGCAAGTCCGCGTGGTTAAAGGGTTTGGCTTTGATCGACATAGGCCCATACCGCCGCTTTTACCGTCAGGGAAACACGCCCTTTCCTGGCGCGGGTTTGCGCGGCATCGGCTCATCATCAATCAGCTTTAATCATACCGAACAAGGGGCCGAACTTCATCCTCTCGCCTCGCGCTGTGATTCCGCATACGAGAGCTTCTTTCGACCCATCATGCGATGCGATGCCGAACCCAAGTGGCTGCCTCTTCAACGGAAGACATGACCCGGCACGGGAAATCGCGTTCGATGCTCAAGTGCCGCTGCGTCAGAAGCGTGTGCATAGGCCCGTCCGTCAAAAGGACATCGCAGTAGCCTAACGCAGCGCCGGCATGATGAAAGTCGAATATGTCGTTGGCATTCAGCTTCTGCGTGCGATTCCAGCGTAGCGCCGCATGCAACAGAGCACCAACTTGCAGCGTGCGCAGAGCACGCCGACCGACTGGCTTCCGGACTGCTGCCCGTAGCAAGCCGAGACACTGCCTCGTGATTCCTTCCCGCTCATCTGCTGAAGGTTGGATGCCGAGGCCGAGCGACTTCACGGCCATGTCGTGCAGCACCTCGGCGGCGATCGGAGCTGCGAGTTCCAAGACACCATTAATCTCGTCGCGATAGACCTGCGCGAAGCTCTTCATCGACGGAGCGTGCGCCGCGTTGTCACGATTCAGCCGATCGGCAATGTCGACGAATGGCGAGGCGGGCGGCCAAGCGTCCCCGATGGTCTCAACCATCGTCGATAAAGAAACCTCCCAGAGGTGGTCGAAGAACGCCTTCTGAATGACGAGTCGCTCATCCTCTGGGAAGGCTGTGGCCACTGGATGCTGGACACCCAGGATGTACGGGACCTTGGTCCAGACCAAGTGTTCCAATGGATGAACGCTGTGCCCAACATTCGCATGGAGGAAATGCGCCACTTCCGTTGCCACGCGCGTCGGTTCGGGACTAAGCGTGATGCCGCAGCTCAGCTCGTCAATCAGTTCGGCCGTTGCACCCCGGGTTACTGGGTCCGACTGCTTCATTAGGGCGTGTTAACACTAATGGCGACGGCGACGATTGCGCCAGAAAATCTCCGACATGGAGATCACGCCCGAACAATTCGCTACCATTGAACACTGCCTGCCCAGGCAGCGTGGCAACGTCAGCCTGAGCAATCTGCAGGTGGTCAATGCGATCCTCTATGTGGCCGAACATGGTTGCAAGTGGCGCGGACTGCCCAAACGCTTCGGCAACTGGCACACGATTTACACGCGCATGAATCGCTGGACCAAAGCTGGCGTCCTGGATCGCATGTTCGAGGAGTTGCAGCGTGCGCAAGTCGTGCGTATCAGGATCGAAGCCGTCTCGCTGGACTCCACAAGCATCAAGGTCCATCCCGACGGCACAGGGGCACTAAAAAAAAGGTCCGCAGTCCATCGGAAAGTCCCGAGGCGGATGGAACACCAAGATTCATATGGTTGCCGCGGATGCTCGAACGGCCGTGACGTTTTGCCTCTCGCCTGGGCAGGCGCACGACGCACCCGAAGGCCGGCGCCTGCTCAGCAGTCTTGGGCCGACCAGCAGACCGGTGCATTTGTTGATGGACCGTGCCTACGAAGGCAACGAGACACGGCAGCTGGCACTGGATCTGGGTTTCATTCCGGTGGTGCCACCAATGAAGACGCGGATCGAACCGTGGGACTACGACCGCGAGATGTACAAGCGCCGCAATGAGGTGGAGCGGTTGTTCCGTCGACTCAAAGGCTATCGCCGTATCTTCTCGCGGTTCGAGAAACTCGACCTCATGTTCCTGGGCTTCATCAGCTTCGTGCTCGTCGCTGATGGACTGAGGATGTGTTAACAGGCCCTAGTAAACGGCAGCGGATTTATCGAGCTTTGTTGGTTTTGCCCACCAGAGGTGGGTATAGGAAGTTCAACCGCCCTTTTTGGCGAGTCTGGCGGGTAGGAAGCGGCCGCGCAAGCGCCGCTTTGGGCACAGATCGGGCACAGATCGGGGGTTCATGCGTGGGTTTTCGACATCGCGGGGCCACGCAGCGGCTCAGTGCGTAGCCATTTCTCACCGAATCCCGGCACAGGGCCGAGCGCAGCCCTGCGGGGTCGTGGCCGCATCGGATCGGACTCTGGCTTGGCTGCCGGCTGTGTGGCCGGCGCCTCATCACGCGGCCGGCGGCGGCGCGCGCGCTGCGGGCCGGTAGTGCGCTTGCTCCAGCGCGCCGTGTTTCTCGAAGTGGGCGAGGATGGCGCGAATGGCCTTGGGGTCTTCGATGCTGGCGACGATCCGCACCGCGCCGCCGCAGTGGGCGCAGGTGGTGACGTCGATGGAAAAGACCCGCTTGAGCCGTTGCGCCCAGCTCATCGCACGGCGCTTCTGCTCGGGGCTGCGCGGCTCGTCGTGGGCGCTTGCGTCAACCGGCACCGCATCGCCCGCAGGCCGCCTGCCGCGCCCCGAGGGCGTCAGCTGCGCACGCAGGTTTGCATTCGGGGCGAATACGCCGTGGAAGCGGGTGAGATGCGCGCGAGGTGGCGGGACCAGTGCCGCCAGCTTGGCGATGAAGTCCACCGCATCCCATTCGACATGCGTGGTGCCATTGCGCCACGGCGTCTTGAGCTGATACCGCACCCTACCCTGCGGTGAGATCGACAGCCGCTGCTCGCTGATCGCCGGGCGCGTGATGTAGCGGCACAGCTTTTCGAGCTTGTGGCTTTCGTGTGCTTCCGCGGCCACGCCGGCATGCAGCGAGAAGCCGCCGACCTTGCCGGCGTCGCCCTCCAGCGAGCCTGCGTCACCGGGCAATGTTTGCAGCGTGACGACCTTGCGGCCAGCGTCGCGACCGGTGGCGATGCGGTAGGTCATCGAACTCATCCGCAGCCCATCCATGCCGTCGTCGCTACCCGCGCTGTCGGACAGGAACACGGATTCGTCTTCGCCTTCGAGCCAGCCGCGGCGCGACAGGTGCCGGCACACGCGATGCGCGATGGTGTGCCGCGACCGGCACGGCAGGAAGGGCGTGCGTACGCTAGAATACGCGCTGGCGGAGTCGGCCAGACAGTCGCGTCATCCCTTCGGGGTGCCGAGGAAAGTCCGGGCTCCATAGGGCAAGGTGCCAGGTAACGCCTGGGCGGCGCAAGCCGACGGAAAGTGCAACAGAAAGATACCGCCTACGTCTTCTTCGGAAGGCCGGTAAGGGTGAAATGGTGCGGTAAGAGCGCACCGCGAGTCTGGCAACAGACCGGCACGGCAAACCCCACCTGGAGCAAGACCAAATAGGGATCCTTTGGCGCGGCCCGCGTTGGATCCGGGTAGGTTGCTTGAGCGTTGCGGTGACGTAACGCCTAGAGGAATGACTGTCCACGACAGAACCCGGCTTATCGGCCGGCTCCGCCTCTTTCTTACGGTAGGCCGAGCATGGCTCGGCTCTACAGTAGAGCCGAGCCATGCTCGGCTGCTCTTCGCCCAGATGCTTGGGATGTTGTTCAACCCGGCGTGCGGTACTGCCCGGCGGAAATGAACTGCTCGAACCGTTCGCACCACACCACTACGGTGGTGTAATCGTCCACGTTGACGCTTTCAGGCACGTCCACCAGGAAACGGTTGAAGGTCTTCACCTCGCCGATGCGCTGGGCCTGTGCCTTGATCTTCAGGAAATCGGCCTTGTTGTCGACGAAGTCACGGACCAGGTACACCTTGTAATCCGGACCCGGACCCATCTTGCCGTCGAACGCGACCTGGCGCGGGCTGACGCTGACGTTGCCTTCCGCCCAATGCACCGCATCACTGCCCTTGAGGTCGCGGCGAAAGGTGGTGCGGTAGGGGGCGTCTTTCATGGCCGCCTGCACCTGCGCAACCGGCGGGTCATCGGGGGCGATCAGGATCGGCAGGAGATAGACGCCCAGGCCGAAGCCCAGGCCGAGGGTGAGCAGGTGGGTGGCGAGCAGGATGAGGATGCGGCGCATGGGGCCTCCTTGTGGTTGCGATCGATCGCGCGGCGAAGTGCCGGGCCTGACCACCCTGGGAGGTCAGGGCCGGGGTATAGGAAGTTCAACCGCCCTTTTTGGCGAGTCTGGCAGGTAGGAAGCGGCCGCGCAAGCGCCGCTTTGGGCACAGATCGGGCACAGATCGGGGGTTCATGCGTGGGTTTTCGACATCGCGGGGCCGCGCAGCGGCTCAGTGCGTAGCCATTTCTCACCGAATCCCGGCACAGGGCCGAGCGCAGCCCTGCGGGGTCGTGGCCGCATCGGATCGGACTCTGGCTTGGCTGCCGGCTGTGTGGCCGGCGCCTCATCACGCGGCCGGCGGCGGCGCGCGCGCTGCGGGCCGGTAGTGCGCTTGCTCCAGCGCGCCGTGTTTCTCGAAGTGGGCGAGGATGGCGCGAATGGCCTTGGGGTCTTCGATGCTGGCGACGATCCGCACCGCGCCGCCGCAGTGGGCGCAGGTGGTGACGTCGATGGAAAAGACCCGCTTGAGCCGTTGCGCCCAGCTCATCGCACGGCGCTTCTGCTCGGGGCTGCGCGGCTCGTCGTGGGCGCTGACGTCCACTGGCACCGCATCGCCCGCAGGCCGCTTGCCGCGCCCCGAGGGCGTCAGCTGCGCGCGCAGGTTTGCATTCGGGGCAAACACACCGTGGAAACGGGTCAGGTGGGCGCGAGGTGGCGGGACCAGTGCGGCCAGTTTCGCGATGAAGTCGACCGCATCCCATTCGACATGGGTGGTGCCATTGCGCCATGGCGTCTTGAGCTGGTAACGCACCCTGCCCTGTGGCGAGATCGATAGCCGCTGCTCGCTGATCGCCGGGCGCGTGATGTAGCGGCACAGCTTTTCGAGCTTGTGGCTTTCGTGTGCTTCCGCGGCCACGCCGGCATGCAGCGAGAAGCCGCCGACC
>NZ_JBRREA010000032.1:0-54315 GCF_056759975.1 Stenotrophomonas sp. STEN031 | reverse complement strand
TTTACAAAGCGAACAGGAAAGTCAATGAAATCAACGGTCTACCCAGACCACCCCCGCGCCAGTGCTAGCTTTGCGTACCGTCACTTATTGCACTGAAAACGAGGAGACCCCGAACCGGCCTGCGCCGGATCGACCCTGCCCAGCCTACGGCAGGGCTGCCGCTGCGAGCTGGCTTTCAGCCTCGCTCATCAGCACCGCAGTGCTGCATTCGAGCGCGCCGGCAATCTTGAAGATGATCGCCAGCGTTGGCATGTGCTCGCCGCGCTCGATCTTGCCCATGTGCGACCGTTCGACGCCAGCCAGGTGCGCCAGCGATTCTTGCGCGATACCGCGCTCTATCCGCAGCGCACGCACCGCAGCGCCGAAGGCGTGAGCCAACTCGGCGTCATGGGTGGTGGAGCCAGCCGGTCGGCCGGGCTGGACGGATCGCTTCTGCATGGACAGAAGCGTCGATTCGCCGCACAATTAAAACCACGTTATCTTTAACTCATTCATCAAAGCCCCACCGTTTTACGCTTCTGCAGAAATCCGTATTTACGGACTCCGACAAAGGAGCAGACCCACGGAATCACAATCGTGTTCATGCCCAAATCCGCCGATACGGTTTTGTGCTTTCACGCTTTGGCGGATTCGTGCAGCCGACGGGAATCGCCATGAATCCGCTCATCACCGAGGACGACCGTGTGCGCCTGCTGGCCCACGGCCAGGCCCGCGCCGCTGGCCGGGCCATCGACCCGGTGCCCGTGGTCCGGTTGTTCACGCCGGACGCGCATGTGACTTGGCTGCTGGCCGCGCTCGATCCCGCCGATGGCGACACCGCCTGGGGACTTATCGACCTGGGGATCGGTATGCCGGCGCAAGGCACCGTCAAGCTATCCGAGCTGGCCGGCATCGTCGGGCCGCGCCAGCAGCCCGTGATGCGTGACCTCTATTTCTGCCCAACGCGCACGCTGTCGGAATACACCCGGCTGGCCCAGCGCGACGGGGCTATCCCGGACTGAACAAGGCTGACTGTGATTTTTTCAGTCTGGTGTCATGCCGGTCAGGTCTCAATCGGCATTCTTGCGGCATACCCCGGCCAGTCTGATCGAAACAGTCATGATGCGTGGCGCGGGTTGCGGCAGGCTGGTCAATGCAGCGCTCCAAGTTCGGAGTGCTGCCGCCGCCGTATTGAGACAAACACTGCAACGCATCGGAGCCATTCGGTCTTGACCCCTTCCACCTATCTTGAAACTCCCATTTTTCCAACGATGGCGATGTAGCGCGTAGTCTCTTCCGTGACGGCGAATCCTGTTCTCAGGGAGGAGGCGTCATGGTCAACCCCCATCACCTCGCGCACTGGTATCCCACTGCGGCGTACCTGTTTGTCCTGTGGCTCGATGCGCTCGCGCTGGCTTGGGAATACCTGCGCAGGAATCCCGACTACCGGCTTGACTGGCTGCGCCATCATCGCCGGTTGCAAGCTGCGCAGCAGGCGGCGCAACGCTGGGGCTTGCGCCTGCTGGAAGACCCAGCCCTGGATGCGCGCGACGCGCATCCGGCCTGGCTGCCCGGCTCCGATGCCGTGGTGCAGCTCTACCCCGATGCCGATCCACTACTGGACGCCGCCGCGTTCGCGTTCTGGCACATCCCCGGCCATAAACACCTGCTGCATGATGGCAAGGGTCTGGCGTTGATCGCGCGCAGTCCTGGTCGCTGCCTGCGCTTCGCGCTGGCACCCGGCCTGCAAGACGGCATGGCCGTGGTCCATGCCTATCGCGGCGGCACTACCGCGCCTGCGCGCGGCTATGCGCCGGGCGCAGCCATTTCCGATGCCAAGCCCAGGCCAACACCGGCCGCGCTGCTGGAGCTGCATACCCTGCAAGCGCTCGACGCCACCCTGGCGGGCGCGTCCTTGCGCGAGGTCGGTGAAGGCTTGTTCGGCGTGGATGCCTTGGCCGATTGGTACAGCGACGGTGGCCTGCGCTCGAAGGTGCGCCGCCTGGTGCGGCGAGGCGATGCACTGATGCGCAGCGGCTATCGCCAGCTAGCACAACTTTCGCCGCTTGAGAAGGGTCGTTCTGATGGTGACGCAAAACGACCCTGAGCAGAACAGCTTGGTTTTCTGAGACTGCCTCCATCCGGTTGCGCTGGTGCAGCCGGCGTTTTCAACCGATGGAGGTTCACGCCATGCGTTCCGCTCCCTTGCGGCCTGCCGCCACTGCTGTCGCTGCGTCCATGCAGCCTCAACGCTACCTGACCAACGACGAAGCCGCCGAGTACCTGCGCCTGTCGCCGCGCACGCTGGAAAAGCAGCGCGTGATCGGTGGTGGTCCGCGCTTTCGCAAGTTCGGCCGGCGCGTCATGTACGCCGTGGCCGACCTCGATGCCTGGGCCGCCGACCGCAGCTTCGAGACGACTTCCGATCCCGAGTACGCCGAGCACCACTCGGCCGACAGCCGTGCGCGCTGATCGGCGGCGCGCGGCAGGCCATCGCCATGTCCAGCCCTGCGCTGCCCGCGCGGCAGCAGCCGATGCAGGAACGCGAACAGCTCGACCTGTTCCGCGCCTTGCCGGGCGAAGGCGTGGCTCCGCGCGACAGCCAGGATTTGATGGCCTATCCGTTCTTCTCTCTGGCGAAGTCCAAGCGGGTCAAGCCCATCGACTTTCGCGCGGGCAATGTGACGATCCGCGTGGAAGGCACGCAGGAGCATGGCATCGCCACCATTTGGGACGCCGATCTGCTCATTTGGGCGGCCTCGCAGATCGTGGAAGCGCGCGACGCGGGCTTGCGCCCGTCACGGCTGATGCAAGCCACACCCTACGAGATCCTGCGCTTCATCGGGCGCGGCAAGTCGCTGCGCGACTACCAGCGCCTCAAGGCCGCGCTCGATCGTTTGCAATCCACGACCGTGGCCACATCCATCCGCGAGACGACAGGCCGGCGCCTGCACCGCTTCTCGTGGATCAACGAATGGAAGGAACTGGCCGATGCCAGCGGCACACCGCTGGGCATCGAGCTGATCCTGCCGGACTGGTTCTATGCGGGCGTGCTCGATACCGCTCTGGTGCTGACCATCGACCCGGCGTATTTCCGGCTGACGGGCGGCATCGAGCGCTGGCTGTACCGCCTGGTGCGCAAGCACGGCGGCAAGCAGGCATACGGCTGGCAGTTCCACTTTCGCTACCTGCACCAGAAATCGGGCAGCACCGCCAAACCCTACGACTTCGCCTGCGACCTGCGCGCGCTCGTCGCGCGGCAGTCGCTGCCCGGCTACGTCCTGGGCATCGAGCGGATGCCCGACAACGGCATGGAACTGCTGACGTTCCGGCCCGTGCCGCATACGGCACGGGGATAACTCCGGGACAGCCTGTGAATGGTGTCGTGCTATCAGGCGTGCGGGGTATCGTGCTATCAGGCGTGGGACTATCGTGCTATCAGGCGTGCCGATCGGCCGCAAACCCGCGCCAGCACTGGGTTTGCGCGTCCTCTAACTTCCCTAACTTAATTTCTCTAACTTTTAGTAGGGAAGCGCCGCTGCGGTGGACAACCACCACGCGGCCACAAGCACAGCAGCAAAAGCCCTGCTTTCCAGCATGGAGGGCCAGGCCATGATCGTCGCTTTGCTCAACCAGAAAGGCGGCGTGGGAAAGACCACGCTCGCCACGCACATCGCCGGTGAGCTGGCAATGCGCGGCCAGCACGTCGTCCTGCTGGACGCCGACCCGCAGGGTTCATCGCTGGACTGGACACAGCGCAGAAGCCAGCAAGGCTTGCCACGGCTTTTCAGCGCCGTGGGCCTCGCACGCGAAACGCTGCATCAGGAGGCGCCAGACCTCGCCAGGCGGACCGATCATGTCGTCATTGACGGTCCACCACGCATCGCCGCCTTGGCGCGCTCTGCGCTGCTGGCGGCCGAGCGCGTGCTGATCCCAGTGCAGCCCAGCCCCTATGACCTGTGGGCCAGCGCCGAGATGGTGGAGCTGATCCGAGAAGCGCAGGTGTTCCGACCTGTGCTGCGCGCGGCCTTTGTCATCAATCGCCGCGTCAGTACCACCGTGATCGGGCGCGAAGCGCGCCAGGCGCTCGCTGACCAGCCGCTTCCTGCGCTTCGCGCGGAAGTGCATCAGCGCATTGTGTTCGCCGACAGCGTGGCCGCTGGCCGGCTGGCACGCGAGACGGCGCCCGACAGCGCTGCCGCCCGCGAAATCACCGCCCTGGTGGACGAGCTGCTGCGGTGGCCGACATGACCGAGAAACCGCTGCCGAACAGCAAACGCACGGCAAAGCGCGTCGGCATCGGCGCGCGTCCACCCGCGAATCCGCACGCCGAGGCGTGGATTCGCCAAGGCGATGCCGATGCGCTGGGCAAGGGCGACCTCTACACGGCTCGCCTGACCCTCGACATCACGCCCGCGATGCGCGCGCGCATCAAGGTATCGGCCTTTACGCAAGGCGTGACCGTGGCCGACCTGCTGCGCGGTCTGCTGGAGCGCGAGTTTCCAGAACACCGCAGGGAGAACACCCCATGATTGCATCCGCTTCGTCTGCCGCTGTCGCGGCCACGGCTGCGCCGCCACCATCACCGGCCGCGCTCGCTGGCCAGCCTGCCAGCGCACCGCTGACGCGCGTGGCGCTGGCCTACATCGAGCCACGCTTCAAGCTCTATCTGCGCTTCGGCGAGCCGGCGCGCATCATCCGGCTCGACCGCTGGCGGCGCTGCGCCGTATTCCTGCCGAACGCGGTTCTGTGCCGTGTCCGCTGGCAGGCCAACGACTACGGCACCGTGCGCTGGCAGCTCATGATGATGCAGGCTTGCACGCCGCTCGATGCGGTGCAGCGCATTCCTGGCGTGCAGCCGGGTGCGCGCCTGCTGCTGCACGCCGAGGGCGAGAACCAGGTCCGTGCCGTGCTGGAACGCATCGACGCCATCGAGGCGCTGGGCATCGCGCTCGTCGCTGTCTCGCCCGCGTACTGGCGCACGCTCGCCAACCGGCTCGCTGCGCGCCTGCCACTGCCCGAATACACCGCCGAGCGGCACGCCGCCTCGCTGACCGGGAGGGCGCAGCCATGACCACCGTTTCGACTGCCGGTACTGCATCGAGTCCTCGCTCGCCCCGCGCACGTTTGCGCGCTCGCCTCGTGCTGGCGGGCATATCCACCTGCGGCCTCGCTGCGCTGGCCTGGGCGTCCTTCGTGCATCCGCTGCCGCGCCTGATCTACAACCCGTCCGATAGCGTGGCGGTCGGCTGGTATCGCGTCGATCCGCTGGGCCACGGCACCGGCTCGCTGCCACGTTCCTTGTCCGTGGGCAGCATCGTCCTGACCGCGCTGCCGCCAGACGCCGCCGCGCTGGCCGCGCAGCGCGGCTACCTGCCGGCGCGCGTGCCGCTGCTCAAGCGCGTGGGCGCCGTTGCGCCGCAGGAGGTGTGCATCACTGGCCGTATCGTCCGCATCGACGGCGAGCCTTCGGCCGCCGTGCTGCCCGCCGACCGCTGGGGCCGGCCGCTGCCATCCTGGCAGCAATGCCGTCGCCTCGAACCCGGCGAACTGTTCTTGCTCAGTGTGACCAACCCGGCGTCGTTCGATAGCAGGTATTTCGGGCCGGTCAGCGCATCCGCCGTGATCGGCATCGCGCATCCGGTCTGGCTGGAATCTCGCCCATGATGGCCGCCGACTCGCTGCACGTTGCCGTGCAGTTCATCGTGCCATCGGGCGTGTCGCTCTGCTGGTCGTCGCCGTGTCGTCGCGCGTGCAGTGCTGGTGCTAATCCTACGCATTGGGCACTGCACTTCGCGCTGTCTACGGCGCAGCCATCCCATGTGCAGGCGTCTTGCCTCGAACGCGCCCGGCCTGCGGCCTTCATCGCACTGGTTCGCGCGTTCGCCGGCGCGCTGGCTGTTCACGCAGCAGCGCCGCCGGGCCGCCGCTGCCCGGAGCGTCAGCGAGGGGCAAAGGCGGAAGGCAAGACAAAAGGACGCGGCACCGGGCCGCGTCGAAAGCCTGTCTGCACGTGGGGGTGGCGCGGCACGCAGCGGCTTCGCCGCCGTGCCGCGTGGGGCGCGAGGCCCGCGCCGATGCAGGCATGTCCGCGTGCTTCGCACGACCGGACACGCCATAGCTTGCAGGGAGAGCGGCCATGACCGGCCGCCGCGACGACGATTTCCGGGTGCGTCCGAGCGCCCCAAAGAACCGGGGTAAGGGCCAGGGCCAGAGTTTCGTTTCCAAGGTGCTCAAGCAGGCGGGCAAGGCCAGCGGCGGCAAGTCCTCGATGCGCCATTCCGCCGCGTCCGGCGGCCAGGGCCAGCGCGCAGGCCAGCGGCCCGGCTCGCGCCTGGGGCGCGGCCATACGGCAGCGCGTTTCGCCGGGGCGAAGCTGACGCCCATGTCGCGGCGGGTGACCATCAAGACGCTGCTGGTCAATCAGCGCAACGTCAGCCCGCAGTCGTTGGCAAAACACCTGCGCTACATCGAGCGCGACGGCGCGGGCCGCGATGGTGAACCTGGGCGCGCCTACGGGCCGCAGACCGACGAAGCCGACCTCGACGCCTTCAAGGAGCGAGCCTCCGACGACCGGCACCATTTCCGCTTCATCGTCTCCCCGGAGGACGGCGCCGAGCTGGACGACCTGCGCACCTACACTCGGCATCTGGTGAACCGTATGGAAGCCGACCTGGGCACGCGGCTGGATTGGGTGGCAGTCGATCACTGGAATACCGACAACCCGCACACCCACCTGATCGTGCGCGGGCGTGACAACACCGGCAAAGACCTCATCATCGCGGGCGACTACATCGCCCACGGCTTCCGCCATCGGGCCGCCGAACTGGCGACCGAATGGCTGGGACCGCGCACCGAGCTGGAGATCCAGCAGACCTTGCAGCGCGAGGTGAATCAGGAGCGGTGGACGAGTCTCGACCGCACATTGCAGCGCGAGGCCGGTGAGGATGGCCGAGTGCAGATCGAACGGTTCAACGAACCGCGGCTGCAACGCCAGCGCCTGCTGCTGATCGGCCGCCTGCAACACTTGCAGCGCCTGGGCCTGGCCGACGAGACGCAGCCGGGCACGTGGGCCGTCCATGCCGACGCGGAGAAAACCTTGCGCGCCCTCGGCGAGCGTGGCGACATCATCCGCACCCTACAGCGCGCCATGCGCGGCGAGCCGCGCGAACTGGCGGTGTTCGAGCCGGGAGACGATGGCCGAACCATCCTCGGCCGCGTGGCGGCGAAAGGGCTGGCCGACGAGCTGCGCGACCGGGGCTATCTGGTCATCGACGGCGTGGACGGCAAGGCCCACTACGTCGCGCTCAACGCCCGCGACGAGCTGGCGAACTATCCGGCCGGTGCCGTGGTGGAAGTAAAGGGGGCGGCCGACGTGCGTGCGGCCGATCGCAACATCGCCGCGCTGGCAAGCGGTGGCCTATACCGCACCGACCATCACCTGGCCGTCGCGCAGGGTCAGGCCGTACCGGGCCGTGATCCGCAGGAGGTCGTGGCAGCCCACATTCGCCGCCTGGAAGCCTTGCGCCGCACCGGCATCGTGGAGCGTGTGGCCGAGGGGCTATGGAAGGTGCCCGGGGACCTGCCAGAACAGGGCCGCCGCTACGACGCGCAGCGCCTGGGCGGCGTGGCCGTGGAGCTGAAATCGCATCTGCCCATCGAGCGGCAGGCCCGTGTCATCGGCGCCACCTGGCTCGACCAGCAGTTGATCGGTGGCGGCTCAGGCCTGGGCGATCTGGGCTTTGGCGGCGAGGCCAAGCAGGCGATGCAGCGGCGTGCCGACTTCCTGGCCGAACAGGGGTTGGCCGAGTGGCGAGGGCAGCGCGTGATTCTGGCGCGCAATCTGTTGGGCACGCTGCGCAATCGGGAACTGGCGCAGGCGACCAAGGACATTGCTGCCGAAACCGGCCTGGCGCATCGCCCGGTGGCCGATGGCCAGCGCGTAGCCGGAATCTACCGGCGCTCTGTCATGCTTGCCAGCGGGCGCTACGCGATGCTCGATGACGGCATGGGCTTCAGCCTCGTGCCGTGGAAACCCGTGATCGAGCAGCGGCTGGGCCAGCAGCTCGCCGCGACGGTACGTGGCGGCGGCGTGTCATGGGAGATTGGAAAACAGCGCAACCTCACTATTTGAAGAATTCTCTCGCCCTCGGATTCAGCGTGGCCCTTCTGCTTCAAGCGGGCGTCTTCAGTATCTCAACGTATCCAATCAGCTCGGCCGAATAGCTGCCATCTCCATTTGCCGCGCCCTTGTGTTTCAACTCACGTTGCAAAGTTGGCTCCACGGTGTGGGCAAACAGCGCCAGCCGCTGCTCCGGTGTAAAACTCGGCGAGATCGCCGATGCTTGCAGATACCGTTCGCATTGCCGCTCAATAGTCGGCACCCGTGTCCCGTCCTGCTTGACTGCGATGGGCTGCACCACCACACGGCGCTCACCGTTGCCGGCAGACGCCTCTACCATCCACAAGGACAGCAGCACCGGCTCGTCAACATCCCCAGCCACCGCAAGGCCGATGTCTTCGGGCGTCACGCTGCGCCAGCGGCCCAGTTCTTCCTGTACCAAGGGGTGATCCAACCCCATCAGTTCCAGATCGTCCCTGCTGGTGGCGGTATCGCGGTTCAGTGTGAAACGTGCACGGCGCGTGCCATCTGTTGTTACAAGGTCGTAGGTTTCTTCGTCCACCTTCAGCAGCTTCTGCTGGCGGTCTGCCACTGCCGCCGACAGAAAGCGCACCAGCCGATCCAGGCTGGAGGACACATCCGAGAAGGGCTGGTAATCATCGAGGCTGAAACCGTCGAGGTCTTGAAACAGGTCGAACACCACCTGCCGTGCCTCGCGGGAATTGGACAGTGCCGCTTCCAGCTCCACCTGGGTGCGTTTCAGTTCAGGGTCAGACAGCGCCTCCTGGTACAGGCGGTCGTAGTTCAACCGTTCGGAAAGCTGCCCCAGAATCTGCGCCCGAAGGTCCTCGGCCACATTGCCCTGGTCATCGACCTTGCCGACCGTGCGTGCAATTTCAGTCAACTTCTCGTCCAGCAGCAGGAAGATGCGCCCCTCGATGGTGTCCGACAGCACGAGGTTGTAGACCTGCGCCGTGTCGCGCTGGCCGTAGCGATGGATGCGGCCGATGCGCTGTTCCATGTCCATCGGGTTCCACGGCAGGTCGAAATTGAACAGAATGCGTGCGAATTGCAGATTCAAGCCCTCGCGGCCAGCCGCTGTACACACCAACACACGCGGCCCGTCTTTCAGGCGGAACTTCCGCTCTGCCGCCAGCTTGGCGCCGTGGTCGCCGCCGCGCAGCACCACCACGCCCTGGCCGGGATAAGCCTGGTCAATCTCGCGGGCAATCAGATCGACCGTGCCAAGGTAGGTGGCAAAGATCACGATCTTTTCATTGGCGTTCTGCCGCCACAGATGCCCCAAGCCATCGAGCAGCTTTTGCGCCTTGGTCTCGCGCCGCTGCGGGAAGATGCGCAGCAGGTCGCCAATGCGCAGGCGCTCCTCGGGCAGATGCAAATCGACCACAGCAGACGCTGCCTCCTCGGCGTGCGTGGCCGAATACTCGCTGCCATAGGGGTCGGAGGCCATTTCCAGTGCCTCTTCGTCCAGCTTCTTCACCAACCGGTACTTGAGGTCAGCCAACACGCGATCCACCTCGCTGCGCCCAACGCTGTCGCGCGGCAAGCCGAATTCCTCGTGAATCAGCTCGCGCGCTTCCTCGGTCAGGCGTTCGCGGCCTTCGATGTCCAGCTCCTTGTCGCGCAAAAACGCCTCGTGCAGCGTCAGCATCAACAAGCGGCGCTTGAGCGTGCGGCGCACGGCAGCAAAGCTCGATGCCGCGATCTTCTGGAAGATCGCCATCAAGAAGCCCAGTGCGCGCCCCTGGTTGCCCTGGCGGCGGGCCAGATCGAACCCGTCTTCCAGGTATTCTCGCAGCTTCTCGTAAAACAGCCGCTCCTCCTGGTTCATCAGGAAGGACTCGGTATGCACCCAGCGCCGGGCAAACAGCGGTGAGCCATCAGGTTGGCAGGCATCGGCCTTGGTGCGGCGGAACATCACCGTATTCAGGCGATGGCGGTTTTCCAGCATGTTTTCGGGACTGCCAAACAGCGTGGGGTTCAAGAGCTGCGCCAGCATCCAGAACTGGAAGTGATTGCCTTGGTGCGGCGTAGCAGACAGAAGCAAGAGATCCCGCGCGTGATCCTTCAGCGCTTCGGCCAGCTTGTAGTTTTCCGTCTTGCGCACCTTGCCGCCCGTGCGGTGGGCGGTCAGGTGATGCGCTTCGTCGAACACCACCAGATCCCAGCGTGGCGCATCCAGCAGGCGCTTGATGCGGGCAGGGCGCTTCAAGGTGTCGATGCTGGCAATCAGCCGGTCGTGTTTGGCAAAGGCATTGGTCTTGCGGTCGGTGATGTCGCCTTCGGAGCCAAACACCTCGAAGTCGAGATTGAACACCTCGTTCAATTCGCGGTGCCAGTTGTTCACCAAGCCTGCTGGCACCACCATCAGCGCCCGGGTCAACTCGCCCCGGCTGGCCAGTTCACGCAAAATCAGCGCGGCTTCGATGGTTTTGCCCAAGCCCACCTCGTCGGCGATCAGGTAACGCCGTGGTGAGGCAGTCGCAATGCGGTGCGTCAGCACCACCTGATGCGGCAGCAGATCAATGCGCGCCGAGGTCAGCGCCGAGGCGCTTTCCATCACCGGCAGTGCATGCGCCTCGTAAGACAGCCACGCCTTGCGCGCACGGTCGGAGCCGCCTGCCACCGATTGCAGAATGCGCTCGGTACGGGTGCGCTCGCGGCGTACCGAACTGACCGGTACGCGGCGCTCGCCCACCACGCCGAAGAACGCGCGCAGATAGCCATCGTGCGCGGGTTCGAGCACCACGCCTGGGCCGAATTCGGTGTGGGTGATGCGCTCGCCGGGCTGGAACAAATCCTCAAAATCGTCTGCTTGCACGCGCTGGCCTCAAGTAATCCGCAGGTGAAACAGGCCGGCCGCTTTCGCGCCTTCGCGCAGCAAAATTTCCTGCGGGTACTCGTTGGCCTCACCCCACAGAAGGCGCCCAAAGTCGAGTAGTTGCCCCCGATGCGGCGCTTCGCACAGCCAGGTCACTGCGTCGGTGGAAGCCTGCACGCGCAAACGGCCCTGGCCCTGCGGCAGCCAGAAGATCAAGGCTGCTTCGCCTGCGTATTCATCCTGAAATGACAGGATGGCACGTTTGATCGTGTCGCCCAGCCAGATTTCGGCCTGATCGGGAGCCAGCAAATCAAGGCTGCCCTCCAGCCCGGCCACCACCAACGTCTGCCCGCCGTTGCTGGGCAGGTCATCCGGCCAGCCCTGCGCACCGGGGGCTGCCGCCTGCAAAAACTGCCGCAGGCTCCACACCTCGCCAGCCGCGCACACCGTGTTGCGTGCTTCCTCGTCCCACAGCCAACTGGTGCCGCGCCGTTGCCATACCGTATCGAGCACCTGCCTCATTGCGCATACTCCCCATCGTCATCGAACAACGAAACCTGCAGCGGCTTGGGTGCCTGGCTGGCTTGCCAGGCTGAAAAGATCGACACCGCGCGCGAGGCTGCGTTGCGGGTGGTTTGATCCGAGCCGTTCTTCTGCAGCCATTCCAGCAGCGGTTTGAGCGCGATGTGCGGCTTGAAGTTTTCGTTCGTCAGCGTGTCCGAGGCATTGATGCCGCTGCCGTCCACGCAGGCACCGATCAGCACCAGTGCCTGATCCAGATCGGAGGTGAGCTTGCGCTTGTGCTTGCCTTGCCAGTCGCGGGCGAAATCCAGCGGCGCGGTGCGGGTGAAGACCTTTTTCACCTCGCTGCACCAGCCACGCTGCTCAAAGTCATCCGGTGTGGTGATGGTGCCGCGCAGGAACTTCTGCAACTGGTCGCGCTTCATCTCGGTGGCCGTGCCGAAGGTGCGCAGAAACTGGCGTGTCATCGGTTCGGCGTTGACCGGCGGCGGCTCCTTGCCCTTGTCGGCGTCTTCGTCGATGAGCTGGTTAATGCCCACCAGCGCATCACGCACGGAGATGGTGCGGCCTTCGTCCACATACACCTTGCCGTAGTGGCGCGAGAAGTATTCCAGTGCCTTGCCGCGCCGGATCACCTGGATGTCGGCGGCGGGCAAGCCTTCCTTGGCGTGGTTTTCCAGCATGGCTTGCAACTGGCGCACGTCGGCCATCACCTCGCGGCGCATGCGGCCCCAGCTCACCGGCTTGGGTTCTTCCGTGCGCTTGCGGCAGACGTGGATGATGTCGTACTCGATGGTCTTGGAGCCGAATTCGCCTTCGCCCTTGGTTTCGTCGGAGCGGATGGGGTAGGTCGCTTCGAGGTAGTACCCGGCATCGAACAACGACTCCAGCACCGCCACCCACGGTTCGTCCTCGCTGTGGTGGAAGGTGAAGGCCAAAATGCCGCTGGGCTTCAAGAGGCGATGCGCCTCGCGCCAGCACTGGGTGAGCAGGCGCTGGTAAAAACCATCCGGATCTTCCGGCTCGCGAGCACGGTTGGCCACCGCCTCCAGCGATTTGGGTGTGTATTCCGCGCCGAAAATCTGCGGGTACTTGCCCTTGAGCGCGAGACGAAGCCAGACGTAGAAAAAGTCGGCCAGCTCCGAGTAGTGCAGCAGGCCACCGAAGGGTGGATCGGTGATGACCAGATCGAGGCTGCCGCTTTCAAGCTGCGCCAGATCGGTGGACGAGCCCTGATGCGTGGTTGCGCCTAGCAACGGGTCGCCGGGGTAAACCTTTTCGCTTTTACCTGTCACCTCGCCAGCGATGGTCGGTGCATGCCGATTTAGGTACTCCGCACTGACTGCCTCCCACGGCGTTTGCGCCCATTCCCCACCTTTGAATAGAACTTCATAGGTGGACGACCACGGGCCATAGCCCATTGGCGGAAACACGCCTACTTCAACCACATTGTTCTTGGGATGGAAATTGCTGTTCGACATGGCAGGAGCCAGCTTGTCGAGTTTCATGTGCCAGAACGCGAGCGAGTTTTGATTGCGCAAGAAATTCTGGAAAGCGCCGAGCACGTACTCGCGCGTCTTCCAGTCGTAACTCCCAACTTCGACAATCGCCTTGAGCAGTTGCGCATGTACCAGCAACTGGCGCGGGTTGAACATCGTCCACCAATGCGTGAAGCCGTGGTTCGGCACGCCGCCTTGCAGGTGGTGGGTCATGAAGCCGTAGGGAAGCTCAGAGCGCGGCCAGTAGTTCTTGAGGTCGGTATCTTTACGCGCATCCCATTCGGCGAACGCGGAGTCGTACTGCCGCGCGTGCGCTTCGCTGTAGGCCGCGAAGAAGCGGCCACTGTAGGGTTTGCCCGCCGCATCGCGCTTGGGCGCATAGCCCTGCACAGCGTAAGCAGCCATCGGCCCGGTCTTTCCCGTGGCTTTGATGGTGGTCAGTACGTCTTGCACCGTGCCGCACGCCGCGCAGGCGTAGTGGGATTTTTTCGGCACCGTGCCGATATCCGGGGCAAAAGTGACGCCCGTCTCAGGGTCGGTCACTTCCTCCGGCAGCGTGCCACGCACCTCCAATAGGCGAATCTTGGATGCCCGCGCACGGTCCCAGCGCGTTGTAGCAGCCACGTCGTCCTGCGCTGAGCCGCCATAGGGCTGGCTATTCGCGTCCTGCTTCGCTTCACCCGCCAGCCATTGCGGATGCACCAGCAGGCTCAGTTCCACCTTCTTGTTCTTGCCCTTGCCCAGATTCACCAGCGCGGCGTGCCCACAGTGCGGGCAGATCACGCCGCGCCTTTTGTCGAGCACGGAGAACGGGTGTTCATCCGGCGCGACATACAGCGGCGCATCCGGCGCCATCCGTGCGGCTTCCTCTTCAACGTGGAATTCGCCGCTGCATTTACTGCATGTGTGTTCCCAGTGCTTCACGCTGATGGTCTTCACCGCCATCACCGGGCTGCTCATGATCGGCGTGCGGTGGCCGCAGCCCGTCACCTGACACGGGCCGTGTTTGGCCCAGAAGGTGTATATGACCTCCGGGCCTTCGTAGCGGTAGTCCTTGCGCTCGCCCTGCAGGATGGCGAACGGGTCGAAATCGGCAGGCATCGCCTTGTTCGACGGCAAGTGCGTCCACGTGCCTTTCTCACCCTCCGGGCCGTCGCAGTAGTAGTACGGCATGATCTGCGGCTTGACCTCGGCCTCGATGTCGGCGAGCAGCTTCTTCACTTGCTCCAGATCGACATTGGCCAGCTCTTGCTTGACCACAAACCACGCAACCGGATTGAGGTCGTTGCCGACCATCTGCATGCCCAGACGCGAGCCTTCCACCAGCGTGGTGCCGCCGCCCATGAAGATGTCGGCCACCTTCAGGTGTTTGAACGCGCCTTTCTTCTGGTGGTTGGCGTAGTAGTTGTCCCACACCAGCTTGGCCGCGTGCGATTTGTCTTCCGGGGCCTTGGTGGCCGCCGCGATCAACATCGAGCGGAACACGCTGGAACGGCGCCGCGCCCACCACTTGGACATCTGGTAAATCGGCTTGCCCGCGTTGCCTTCGATGATCGCTACCTGATTGACGGGCAGGATGGGGAAATCAACCTCCAGGCACGTCTTGGGACGGTTGGGATCGTTGAAATCGACGGTTTCCAGCGCGACAGGTTTTCCCGCACCGACGGCTTTGGCGACTTGCTGTGCGAGTAGTTCTTTTTTGGTGGCCATCAAGGCTGTCCTCCAACTGCGCCGACAGCGACTTGCGGCTGCAGTCGGGTGCGAAGTTGCTGATAAATTGGAATTTGAATGCCCTCGCCAACCTCCAGGGTCACAGCGAGGCCGTAAGGAATGGCATCGTCAAGATGGGCCGTCGCATCTTTCTTGCAGGCAACGTGCAGCAGAATGCTGTCACCATCTTGGTATGCAGCGATCTGTTTAGAGCCTTCCACCACCTCGTGCTGCACGGTTCCACGCAACACTTGGTTGTGATCTGCATCTTGGCGCGCCAGCTTGAGGGGTACACCACTCCAGCCGCCAACGGGGGATAGTTCCAGCTTGGCTTCACGGAAGTTTCGGTGGTCTGGGTTGATTGGACTGAACCATGCCAACGTCACTACCAACCGGCGCCACGCCTGACTGCCGGAAAGGTCTGGGGGCAGGGGGAACCGATATTCGTGAATTTCATTCTCACGAATCTCGCCACAGCCCAGCACCGTACCGCGCTGCTCGGTACATGCCAGTACTCGTTCGATTTGAACCTCGCCATAGCCAAGGTAACGTGCCAACAGCTCTTTGAACTGGCGTGAGTTATCGGATGTTTTCAGTGCCGCAGTGATTGCCTTGCTGGCATCGCCATCTTGTTTGGCTCCATGCACCAATAGCGCCTTGATGAGAACGGAAATCAGCCCTGGCGGAATGTTCTCTTCGTTTTCCGCGCGCAGTGCATCCAGCACTTCATAAATACGTGCGGCACTGCGGGTGGCAAGCGCTGTAGCATTGCTGGTGCCGCGCGTATGAATGGTCTGAGACAAAGCACCGGCTTGGTTGCTGTCCGATGCTACTTTCTGCCCTGGCGCGGCAATGCTGCTATCCACGTGATAGACCGTCTGGCTGTCCAGCATTGGAGTGCGATACAGTTGTCGGCCACCTGGAAATAATACTTCCGGTTTGATGGAACGACGAAACCCATGCCCCAGCCGAGCAGCAGGGCTAAACAGCACCGTGTTGGGCAGAAGATCTGTACGTTGCCCCGGATAGTAATTGTCAACGCCGTCGGCGTGTGTCGCTCCCACCGTGATGGCATTGATGGATTCTGCCGGGGATAGAATTCGCCGCACGGACAGTTGGGCCTGAATGCACTTCAGCACATGATCGACCCTTTGGGAGTCGGTCAATGCCAGATAGTCCGGCCCCGATAAAGCAATGTCGATGGCGTCCGGATAGTTCCCTGCACTGACGCAGAAAAGCACACGGTACTTCCATGACAACCAATCCAGCAGCCTAGCCCAAGGGCTGGGCGTGTGGATAAAGGGGCGTGCCGGGTCTCCAATGGAGAGATTGATGACGCAAACACCGGGTGCTTGCGCTGGCACTGCGCCTTCGCCCTCAAACATTCGCCTGACTGCGCGCGCAATGCGATCCTCGAAAAAAACCTCATCGGGCACATGCTCGCTTCGGTTCATGGAATGAGGATCTGGCTGCATGATGGGAAGCACATACACCAGACGTGGCAATGGGTCAGATTCGCCATCCACCAGCTCACCATGCACAACTAAAGAAGCCATTGACGTACCGTGTTTTCTTTCTCCTGGTTGATACTGCGAAGAAAGATTATCCGGATCGTCCAGCAATAGGCGCCCCTTCAGCGCTTGGTGCTGGATGTTGGGCACGCCATCGAGAATGGCTGCAACAGGTGGCAGCTCAACTATTCCCTCGGCAATTTCAGTGTCAACGCCTTCGCCATCTTCCGTTACGGCGAGACTTTGCCCGGTGGGACGGAAATACATGACACCATGAAACTTGAAGAGCTGAATGTCGGTATCGTGCGCCTCGGAATCCAGATCGTATAAAAGCTGCCGGATACGTTCTACGGGCAATTCTGCCTTGACCGCATGAAAGGCGATCTCTGGCATGTCGATGAAGCTGCTCAATGCTCGGCCACCAGCCGCTTCCAGCAATGCGGCAATATTGCGCTCGCTTTGTCTGCGCCTGTCTTCTGACTTGCGATAGAACAGCTCGATCTGACAGTGGATCGATTCCTCCGAGTTGTTGGGGTCGAGGGCATCTCTCCAGCGCCCCAGCATGCCTGTCTCGCGCAGAGTTTCTTCAATGCCCCAGCGGCGGATTTGAACAGTTTGATTGAACACATCGCGCCACTTGGTTTTCCCCATCGGCAACGCCTGATTGTTCTTCCATTGCTCCCATAGCGACAGGAGTTGCCGCATCCCTGCCTCATTGCTGAGAGACAGGAACATCCGCCCCTTGACCGCCTTGTTCGCACGCTCCCCTTTGGTGTTGACTTCAAAAAAATCCTCGTCGGGGGGAATGTCATCAACATCCCATTCCCCCAGCCACTCCAGTCCAATGGCTTCGACGGCCTGTCGGAACTCATTGACGCTGCCTGCTATTTCAATCACCAGAACGGTTTCAGGCTCGAATCCAGCCACGGAGCCGCTAACGCTGGCTTTATAGCGATCAAATTCCTGTTGGAGTGTGGTCAGTTGCGTGCCTAGTCGAGCCACCTGTTTTCCATGTCCTGGAACATGGGGCTGACTTGACGGAAATCCGTTACCTGCGGGTGGTGCGATGGTTCTCGCTTGTGGGAATACGAGAAGAGGAAGAGAGGTTGCCATCAGCTATCTCCTCCCTCTTTGGCTGCTTCCTTGACAGTCGCCGCGCCTTTGCCGGTGGTTGGTTTCAAACGGCCTTTCCATTGCTCCAGCTTCAGCTTGGTCACTTGCTGGGCATTTTCCGTCTTCATGTCGAGAACGGCGCGGCGAACTACGCTAAGGCAAAACTCTTCGGTTTCTGCGAAATTCAACCCCAACAGGTGCTTCGCCAAGGTTGCCGGCTCATATCCAAAATTCACGTCACACCGCTGGCCAATCGAGGCGATGTATTGCGTCAGTTGTGCTCGGGTAGGTGTTAGCAACTCAATGCGCAATTGAAAGCGCCGCCAGACGGCTTTGTCCAAAAGTTCAGGGTGATTGCTGGCAGCGACCACCACTACATAGTCTGGCATTTCATCCAACTGCATCAGCAAGGTACTGACGACGCGCTTGATCTCTCCCGTTTCATGGGTGTCGCCGCGCTCTTTGCCCAGTGTCTCGAATTCGTCAAAGAATAGGACGCAGCGCTGTGTCCTAGCGTAGTCCAGCACGCTTTTCAATCGGCTGGAAGTTTCACCAAGATAGCTTCCCACCAAAGTTTCGTATCGGACGACGATGAGGGGATACATCAGCTCGAACGCCAGCGCTTCGGCCAGCGTTGTTTTGCCATTTCCGGGGGGGCCTGCGAGCAGAATGCTGTTTCTGGCACGAAGGTTGTGTGCATGAAGTAGCTCTGCACGATGTTGCTCTTCCACAAGCTCTCTTATCTGCACCCTGATCTTTTCAGGCAGCATTAAGCTATCCAGATTGCGCTCTGGTGTGGTTTCATAAAACAGATCTTTTTGTGGGGCGCTGCCGCTCATCTTGGTGACCGGGGAGCGGGCAGCTTGAGTGACATTGGGTTGCAATGCCTTGGTCAGTCGCTCCGCGAGCAAACGGTGTCCCTTCTGTTTTTCTTCTTGGATCAATCCTTCTGCGGCCTTGCGGAAGGCAAGCTGATCCCCACTGGTCGCGGTTTTGACCAAATCAACCAATAAATCAGCTTGTGCCATTAGCCCATGCTCCGAAAAAAATGTTCCAACCCGTTCATCTACTTATCTCAAGCCAAGGTGACAGCACTTCCAGCAGCGAGAGACCACCATGCGTCAAAGTCGGGTAGCCGCCTTGGCTGCGCCACTTTCTGCGCCCCAGCGCCAGCAGGTGTGCGCCATGCGGGCTGTCGATTTGCAAGGCGACGGGAGGAACGAAGGGGCCTGCGTCGCCATTGCCTGCCTTGCTGCGACCGCTTGAAAAAGTCTGCTTGAGGTGCGAGGCAACCTCACCATCGGCATCGGGGAAGTAGCCCGTGGCGGCGTAGCCGTGATCGGATGTGATGACCAAGCGCCGCCCAGTGGCGAGGCGCTCAATAAAGCTCCAAAAGTCGTCACTGGAAAGTTGCTGCGCGGCATCTCTGGTCAGCAGCTCCAGACCTTGGCCCGCGCCGTAGTCGTGCAGCTTGACGTCTGGCCAGTGATGCCAGAACACCCAGTTCTTCGCGCCCGATGCGTTGTCCACCAAACCCTCGCAGTCCTTCCACGGCAGGTCGATGGTTTCGGTCTGCGCCGGTTGCAGCTTGTGGGCCAAACCGCCGCCGTTGGCTTGTAGCTGGCTGCGGCTGGTCAGCCCCAATGCGCGGGCGAACGGGTTGGTTTCACTGGGCAGTTCGGATGCTGTGGCGCCCACTGTGTGCAGGGTGAATCCACGATCTTTGGCTCCTTGCAGCAGCCAGGGCAGTTCGCGCAGCGAGAGGGCATCCAGAATCAGCACGGCGCGCGCGACGCTGTGGCCATAGCCGGGTTCGCTCCACCAACGCGCAAGCCGGTCTGAGGTACGTTCAACACCACAGATTTCGGGTTGGCCAAAGACCCGCCACAGATCCCAGCCGCTGGAGGCCAGGAACAAATCGAGCTCGGCAATTTCGCGGTCTCGCTTGACCACCTCGCTGGGGGCATTGCCTTCGGCCAGCGGTTTCGAGGCAATCTCCAGCACCCGATCGGTAATGATGCGCCACGCTTCTTTGGGACTGTCCTGGGTCAGGCGCTGCAAGATTTGAGCATCCAACGCCATCAGTTGTCCTCCTTCTCAAGACTCAGCTCAAAAGTCATGCCATCAGGCAGCTTCTTGAGCAGTTCCTTGAGCTGCGCGCCCGTAATCTGCGTGTTCTGACCAGCAGACACCTTGATCGAGACTTCTGCCACAGGCGTGGCCGGGCCAATGCCCCAGCCTTCGAGCTTGCCGATCAGGTTGAGCGGTGAGGTTGGCGGGTTAGAGAGCGGGGTGCGCGATTTGGCGGTGGTACTTGTGCCGCCACCAAAGATGTCGCCGCCATTCGGCAATGTGCCACCGCCGGGAGTGTTGTCGCCACCGGAAGGGGAGACGGGCGGAGTGGTGGTGCCGCCACCAAAAGTATCGCCGCCCGATCCACCGTTGCCGCCTGCAGGCGGCTGCGGCGCGGGTGGCGTGGTGCCTCCGGTCGCGGGCACCGCCGAGGGTTCCATCAGGAACACTTCATCAAGCTGACGCCCGGTGTAGGAGAGCTTGGGGCGCAAGCGCCGCCATGCAGTTTCCTCGTCCTCGCCCGCGTGGGTTTGAAGGTGCTCCAGATTGCGCAGGTTGATGGCGATCTTGCCGCGCGCACACAAGCGCAGGATGCGTTCCTTCATCGCGGTTTCCCCCAGCCAGGGGATGCAATCCTGACCCGCAGGGCGAGGCTCTTGCAGTTCACGCAGCAGCTTGCCGAGGGGGGCGTTCTCCGAGGCGGCTTCAAGAACGAGGTCTTCGAAATCTTCGGGAACAAAGAGGTCGTTGGTCAGGGTTTCTTCGATGCCCTCGGGGATTTGAGCACCTTGCTTTTTCAGGTGCTCGACACTGAACAGGGATTGCTGCGGGTTCTGGTGGTCATAGCGGTGCAGGATGGCAAACCGATCGAAGCGCTTCTTCAGGTTCTCGCGCAGCGTGCCTTCAAATTCCTTATGAAGTTTCTTGTATTCGGGGTTCTGCCCACTCCATTCCTGAGCCTTCATTTCGGCGCGGGCAAGGATGAGGAGGTCACGGTCCTGGAAGGCGTTGGTGGAGCCGGCACGGGGCAACAAGAAGCGAATGGTGTTGCGGCGCTTTTGCAGGTGGTCCTTGAGCCAGCGGCCCAGTGTCTGGTCCATTTTTTCCGGCTCATCTGGCAGCACCAGAATGGGCAGCCGGTCATCCCAGCGCTCCGGCTGCTCGGCTTCGTCGAGCGATGTCCACGGATCGTTCTGCCACGATTTTGGCAGGGCAATCACGCGGAAGGTTTTAGCGACCTCATCGCTGCCTCCGATGACGTAGCGCACCTGCTTGGCAAGCTGCACCTGATCGGAACCATCGGTGAACAGCTTGTCGTTGCGCGCGCAGGCCATCAGCTTGGCGCGGGGGTTTTCTTCCTCGCGGAAGACCAACCGTGGACCATCCTGGTGAATGTTGAAGCTGTTTTCGACAATGGTCGCCAGTTCGACCTGAAAGGCATTGCCATCTACCGGCTTGCTGCGGGTGATGTCCACCTGCAACGTGGCAGGATCGGCCCCGGCAAGATTGCCGACGGCGATGGAGCGGAGCCACAGCGCGCTCAGGATTTCTTGCAGGTGTGGGGCAAGGTTGGCGTGGTCGTACACCGCCTCGGTCACCGAAATGATGTTGTGCTGCGCTTTTTCGCGCAGGGTGCGGTGGTGTTCGTTGGACACTGAATCCAGCAGCGCTCCAATGCCCGAGGCATCGTCATCCAGCCGGAAATCAGCGGCAGTGAGCACAGGCACCGCTTCGCCCCGGCTCTTGTAGAGGTTGGCCAGGATGCGAATCATGTCGCGCGTTTCTTGCGCATCCGTGGCTATCAGCACCTGTTCCTCAAGCAGGCGCAGCAAGTGCGGTGCGTAAGGCCAGGACTCAGTGAATTCACGGCGCTTGCGATCCTGCTCGGCGGGCGGCACATCCAGCAGGCGGAAGTATTCGGAGACGTGTTGCGCAACCAGCGATTCGATGGTGCCGTCTGCAATCTGCAGACGGTTGTCGAACAGGCGATGCAACAGCATCCGCCGTCGATCCTGCTGGATACGCTCGGCATTGCCTCCCGCCTTGAAGTCGATGGCCACCGGGTTGACGCGGTGCACCTGCTGGTAAGCATCGCTTCCGCCATTGCGCACGGAGATCACCAACACGAGTAGGTCGGGGCGCTCTTTGGCGATCTCCGACAGGATCTGGATGAAGTTGAACGCCCATTGCTTCCAGGGGTACTGCTTGGTATTGGTCAGGCCGTCGTACCAAGTCTGGAATTCGTCGAGGAGGAGCATCGCGGGCCGATGCTCAAGCAGCTCGATGATGAGCTTGTCTGAGGGGATGTCGGTCTTGGCCGCTCCCATGCCTTCCCACTTGCCCTTGATGAATTCGCCGCGAGGGTGGCGTTCGAACAGCAAGTCCCACAGGAACTTGTAGCGTTGCCGGTGCAGGCTCTCGCCAATGACCAACATGCCATCGCGCAGTGCTATCTTGCCGATGCCGGGATCACCCAACGTGCTTGACCAGGAGTTGAGCCATGCGCCCGTCGATGCGGCATCGTTGACCGCGTGGTAGAGCGCTGCCATCAAGTGCGACTTACCCAGGCCGCGCTCGCCGATCACGACCACTGGCCGCCCTTGGTTGGGGCCTACGGCTTCGATGCCCTTCAGCAGATCGTGGGTGGGATAGGTGATCTCCAAGAATGCCTGTGCGGCGATCTGGGTGGCACCCGTGTTCGAGTCGTTGGAAAGCTCAATGGCCGTCCCTTTGAGGCGCTTGCCCCGAAACTCATCCCGAAGAGTCAATCCAAGCATTACTTACGCACTCCATCGTTGGTTTGGCCATTGGCCGTGTGGACACCCTCGCGCGCAGCGTCGAGTCCTTCCAAGGACTGCTGCTTGATCCAGTTGTCAATGTCTGCGCGCGAAAACCGCCACGTCCCTCCAACTTTGAAGGCTGGGATTTTCTTGGCCCCGGCCAACCTGTAGATCGTCCGTTCCGTGACCTTCAGGTAGTCGGCTACCTGCCTGATGGTGAGGATTTCGCCTTCGTTGTTGTCGGTGGGCATCGTGGGTGCCTTGGAGGTCAAACAATGGCAGGATTGTACAAAATTTTCATGTTTGGGTGATAATTACGCATCTCATGCGAATTTTTCAAGATTGCTGCCGGTCATAAGGCATGCGTGAAGATCGGGCAGGAAGCGTTGGCAAGAGGTAAAACAATGGAGCTCCGACATCTACGCTGTTTCCTCGCTGTTGCAGAAGAACTGCACTTTGCCCGTGCAGCCGAGCGGCTGCATATGGAGCAGTCGCCACTGTCGCGCGCCATCAAGGAGCTGGAAGAAGAACTAGGCGTGTTGCTGTTTGCCCGTACCACGCGCAGTACACGGCTGACCCGTGCCGGAACATTGTTCTTGGAGCATGTGCGCCGTGTGTTCGCTGCCTTGGAACAAGCGCGTGAAAGCGTGAAAGCGGCAGCAAACGGTTTTCATGGGCAGTTGCGCGTGGCCTTGTCGGATGGCATCACGCCGTCGCGCTTGCCGACCTTGCTGGCGTTGTGTCGCCTAGAAGAACCCGAGGTCGAAATCCGCTTCTTCGAGGTGCCGCTGTCGCAGCAGATCAAAGGGTTGCATGACGATCTGTACGACGTAGGGTTTGCCCAATCCGACGAAGTGGGCGACGGCATCGTCGCCATACCAGTCTGGAGGGACGCGCTCATAGTGACGGTGCCAGCCCGGCATCCGCTGCTTGCATTCAAGCGCATCCCTTTGGAGGAACTGCTGCGCTATCCGCTGGTTCTATGTGATCCGAAAGTGTGCGAAGGCCATGCCAAATTCGTCGATCGGGTGCTGCGCCGGGCCGACATGGAGCCGTTGGTCGCAGAACGGGTCGCTACGTGCGATCTGATGATGGCGTTGGTATCGGCCGGCCTCGGGCTTGGATTTACGGGCGCAGCGCGCATTGCGGCCAACCCCGACTCGGGCGTGGTGGCCCGACCGCTGGCTTTGCGCGTGCCGCCGCTGACGACCTACCTGCTGCACGCTGAAGGTCAGCCGTTCGATGTGCTTGCACGGTTCATTGAGCGCGTGCAGGCCATCGAGTCACCGGAAGCCCCAAGGCCCAAGCCGGGCCATTACTCCGATTCCCTGGAGGAACCTGCGCCATGAAAAGGATCATCCCATTCTTGCTTGCAGCCGCGCTGACTGCCTGCGGCCAGTCCGAAACGCCTCAGAAGGCCAACACATCGGAAGCGAATATCCCGACGGTGGAAGAACTGGCGGCCAACCCCGACCGGCTCAAGGAACTGCGCCAGCAATGCAAGACAGATCGCCCCAAGCTGGGCGACGTGCTGTGCAATCGGGTAGCCGAGGCCACGCGCAAGCGGTTCTATGGCGACGGCGAAACCCCATACACACCACCGAAGGAATCCCCCAAGTTCTGATTGTTGGCGGTTCGTCGCATCGACTTTATCTTTCTGCTCGACACGCTGCAATGCGCCTGCACTTGCGGCGCTTTTCTTTGGTTCGCCATCGCGCGCATTCTGTCTTTTTGCTCGACCTTTCTGCCCGAAACGGTCTTTGACCGGCACTGACCCGGCACCGATCCTGACGCCTGCGGCACGCCCTTGTGCCGCTTTTCCCATGAGGAATCAGCGCAGGAGAAATCGGAGGCCAGGTCATGCAAGGGACGAACGTGCTGTTCGGTCAGATCGCCGTAGTGTTCGGCATCGTGATCGCCGGCGTGTGGGGCGCCACACAATGGACAGCAGCGGCCCTTGGCTATCAGCTACGCCTTGGCTCGCCCTGGTTCGACTTTCTTGGCACGTCTATCTACCACCCTTGGAAGCTGTTTGAGTGGTGGTTCTTCTTCGGCGCGTATGCACCGGAGGTGTTCGACACTGGCGGCGCGATTGCCGGCGCCAGTGGCATGGTCGCCGTGTGCGTTGCCATTGCCATGTCGGTCTGGCGCTCGCGCCAAGCGCGGCTCGTCACCACCTACGGCTCGGCCCGCTGGGCGAACGCGCAGGACATTCGTAGGGCGGGCCTCACGCAGCCGGCCGGCGTGTTCCTCGGCCAGCACGACCGCCAGTACCTGCGACATGAAGGGCCGGAACACGTCCTGACCTTCGCGCCCACGCGAAGCGGCAAAGGCGTTGGCCTCGTAGTGCCGACGCTGCTTTCCTGGCCCGCATCCGCCGTCATCCACGACATCAAAGGCGAGAACTGGCAAATCACCGCAGGCTGGCGCTCGCGCTTCTCGCATTGCCTGCTGTTCAACCCGACCGACGCGAGGTCGGCCGCCTACAACCCGCTGTTGGAGGTGCGGCACGGCGCGCATGAAGTGCGCGACGTGCAGAACATCGCGGACATCCTGGTCGATCCCGAAGGCGCGCTGGAGAAGCGCAACCATTGGGAAAAGACCAGCCACGCGCTGCTGGTCGGGGCCATTCTGCATGTGCTCTACGCGGGCGAGGACAAGACGCTACGCGGCGTTGCGAACTTCCTCTCCGACCCGGCCAGCCCGTTCGAGCTGACCTTGCATCGGATGATGACCACGCCGCACCTGGGCCTGGATCAAGGAGGTATGCCGCATCCGGTTGTCGCTTCGGCTGCGCGCGAGGTGCTCAACAAGTCGGACAACGAGCGTTCCGGCGTGCTGTCCACGGCCATGAGCTTCCTCGGCCTGTACCGCGACCCCACGGTGGCCGAAGTCACGTCTCGCTGCGACTGGCGCATTGCCGACCTGATCGCGGCCAAGCATCCGGTGTCGCTGTATCTGGTGGTGCCGCCTTCGGACATTTCGCGGACGAAGCCGCTAATCCGTCTGATCCTCAACCAGATCGGCCGGCGGCTGACCGAATCGCTCGATGGGTCCGACGGCATCGAACGCCGCCACAAGCTGCTGCTGATGCTCGACGAGTTTCCGGCGCTGGGGCGCCTGGACTTCTTCGAGACCGCCTTGGCCTTCATGGCGGGCTACGGCATCCGCAGTTTCCTCATCGCGCAGTCGCTCAACCAGATCGACAAAGCCTACGGCCAGAACCATTCGATCCTCGACAACTGCCATGTGCGCGTGACGTTCGCCACGAACGACGAGCGCACCGCCAAACGGATCTCCGAGACGCTGGGCACGGCCACCGAGCTGCGCGCCCAGCGCAACTACGCGGGCCACCGGCTCGCGCCGTGGCTGGGCCACCTCATGGTGTCGCGTCAGGAAACCGCGCGCCCGCTGCTGACGCCAGGCGAGGTCATGCAGCTTCCGCCCGACGAGGCCGTGGTGATGGTGGGCAGCAGTCCGCCGATCAAGGCCAAGAAGCTGCGCTACTACGCGGACACCAATTTCAGCCGCCGCGTGCTGCCGCCGCCTGCGCTGGCGGACGGGCAGTACTCCGACGTGCCCCCGCTGCGCCCGGACGATTGGAGCGCGCTGGCGATTCCTGCCGTGCCAGTCGCACCGGTCACCGTTCCCATTGATGACATGGGCAGCGCCGACGACGGCGGCCCGCGCCGTCAGCCCGAACTCTCCGAAACCGTCGCCTACGACCCTGAGCTGGCCGCGTCCGCAGCCGACCTCGCACTGCTCGATGACGACGACCTGCCACTTCCCCTTCCTCGCCAGCTTGACCCTGCCATGCAGCGCACGGCCCGGCTGGCATCGCTGAACCCAAACGACGGAATCGAGCTATGAGCCAATACCGCCTGAATCTCTTTATCCAGTCGGAGCACGCCAAGCGCCTGGACGAGCTGGCCGCCAAGAAAGGCGTGTCCAAGTCGTCCATCGTCGCGGCGGCGCTCGCATCGTGGCTGTCGCCCGATGCCGCCGACCAGCGCGAGGCGGCCATTGCCAAGCGGCTGGATCGCCTCTCGCGCCAGGCCGAGCGCATGGAGCGCGACCAGAACATCGCCATCGAAACGCTGGCGCTGTTCATTCGCTACTACCTGACCGTCAGCACGCCAGTTCCCGAAGCGCACCAAGAGGCCGCGCGCGCCCAAGGCAAGGCGCGCTTCGAGCAATTCGTGGAGCAGTTGGGCCGCCACCTGCTGCGTGGGCGCAGCCTGGTGCGCGACGTGGTGGAGGAACTGCATCCAGACCCAATGCGGATGGAGGACGCGGCGGCGGCTGCGCAAGCACAGGAGCGTGCGTCATGAGTGTCGTTCCGCAATTCCCGCCCGAACCGCGCTCGTCCGCAGCGGCCTCGCTCGACCGGCGCATCCAGATGCTGCGCACGGCGATGGGGCCGTTGATCGCCGCTGCGCTCGAAGACCCGGACGTGGTGGAGGTCATGCTCAACCCGGATCACACCCTTTGGGTGGATCGCCTGTCGTCGGGCCGAGCGCCTATGGGCGTGGAGATGTCCGAGGCGGACGGTGAGCGAATCATCCGCCTGGTGGCCGCCCACGTCGGCGCGGAAGTCCATCGCGGCCAGCCGCTACTGTCCGCCGAGCTGCCCGAAACGGGCGAACGCTTCGAGGGCATCCTGCCACCGGCCGCGCCGGGGCCGGCCTTCGCGCTGCGCAAGCGCGCCATCGGCGTGATCCCGCTGGAGCGGTACGTCATCGACGGGATGATGACCAGCGCACAGGCGGGCTTTCTCGTTCGCGCCGTGCGCGAGCGGCAGAACGTGCTGATCGCCGGCGCCACCAGCAGCGGCAAGACCACGCTCGCCAATGCTTTGCTCGCCGAGGTCGCCGCCACCGGCGACCGTGTGCTGGTGCTCGAAGACACGGTGGAGCTGCAATGCGCGGCGCGCGACCACGTTCCGCTACGCACGCGGCATGGCGTCGTGTCGATGACCGAGCTGGTGCGTTCGTCAATGCGCCTGCGCCCGGATCGTGTCGTCGTTGGCGAGGTGCGTGGCCCCGAGGCGCTGGATCTCATCAAGGTGTGGGGCACGGGCCACCCCGGTGGTATCGCCACGATCCACGCGGGCTCCGCGCTCGGGGCACTGCTGCGCCTGGAGCAACTGATCCTCGAAGTGGCGGTGAACCCGCCCCGTGCGTTGATCGCCGAGGCGGTCAACGTGGTGATCCATATCGCCGGACGCGGGCGCAAGCGCCGCATCGAGAGCATCGCCCGTGTCGTCGGCTTTGACGGTATGGGCTACCGGCTGGTGGATTGGGGGGCGGACGCGCTGAAAACGCCGCTTTCCGAGCTGTCGCCACTTTCCGATGCCGCACCCGCTGCGGCGACCTCCCCATCCCCTGACTCACTTGGAGAACTGCCATGACGCAGATGATCGTTCCTGCTTTCCGTTTTTTTCCGAATCCGGCTTTGCGCCTTGCGCGACTGCGCAGCCTTGCTCGCCCTGCGGGGCAAGGGCTGCTGCTGGCCGCGCTGCTGCTGCTCCTGGCTGGAACCGCACAGGCCGCCGGTTCCTCGATGCCGTGGGAAGGCCCCTTGCAGTCGATCCTGGAGTCGATTCAAGGGCCGGTGGCGCGCATCGTTGCGGTCATCATCATCATCGCCACCGGCCTCGCGCTTGCCTTCGGCGACACGTCGGGCGGCTTCCGCAAGCTGATCCAGATCGTGTTCGGCCTGTCCATCGCGTTCGCGGCTTCGAGCTTCTTCCTGAGTTTCTTCAGCTTCTCTGGCGGGGCTGTCGTATGAGCGCCCCAGACACCTTCGCAGACGGCTTCGAGGTGCCGCTGCATCGCTCGCTGACCGAGCCGCTTCTGCTGGGCGGCGCGCCGCGCACCGTGGCGATCGCCAACGGCACGCTGGCCGCTGCTGTCGGGCTGGGCCTGCAACTGTGGATTCCCGGCGTGGTGCTCTGGATCGTTGGCCATTCGCTGGCGGTGTGGGGCGCGCGCGTCGATCCGCAGTTCATGGCCGTGTTCGCGCGGCACATCAAGCACCGATCGCTGCTGGACGTGTGAGGTGATGCCATGCTGAACCTCGTCGAATACCGCCAGCGGCCCGCGCTGCTCGCCGACTGGCTTCCGTGGGCCGGACTGGTCGCGCCGGGCGTCGTGCTGAACAAGGATGGCTCATTCCAGCGCACGGCACGCTTTCGCGGGCCTGATCTGGACAGCGCGACACAAGGCGAGCTGGTCGCCACGTCGGCGCGGTTGAACAACGCGCTGCGCCGCATGGGATCGGGCTGGGCACTTTTCATCGAAGCCGAGCGCCGTCCCGCCGCCGATTACCCGCGCTCGGAGTTCCCCGAGCCGCTTTCGTGGATGGTGGAGGAAGAGCGCCGGGCCGCCTTTGAGGAATCGGGCCACCACTTCGAGAGCGGTTATCACCTGACGCTGGTGTATCTGCCGCCGGAGGAGTCGCGCGCCCGCGCAGCCAAGATGCTCTACGAGAACACGCCGACGAATGGCGTGGACTGGCGCGAGCGGCTGCAAGCCTTCAGCGCGGAGACGGATCGCGTCTTCGACCTGCTCGATGGCGTGATGCCGGAAATCACCTGGCTCGATGACAGCCAGACGCTGACCTACCTCCATTCGACCGTCTCGACGCGGCGCTATTCGCTGGCGGTACCCGAAGTGCCGTTCCATATCGACGCGCTGCTGACCGATTCTGCACTGGTTGGTGGCCTGGCGCCCATGCTGGGCGACCAGCACCTGCGCGTGGCATCGGTGCGCGGCTTCCCGACCTCGACCTGGCCGGGAATTCTGGACGACCTCAACCGCCTGGGATTTGCATACCGCTGGAGTACGCGCTTTCTGTGCCTGGACAAATCCGAGGCGGAACGGGAGCTGGGGCGCCTGCGCCGTCAGTGGTTTGCGAAAAGAAAGAACGTCATCGCGCTGCTGCGCGAAACGATCTTCCAGCAGGAATCACCGCTGGTCGATACCGACGCCAACAACAAGGCTGCCGACGCGGACGCGGCCTTGCAGGAGTTGGGCAGCGATCAAGTCGCCTTCGGCTACCTGACGGCGACCGTCACCGTCATGGACGAGGACGCCGGCGCAGCCGACGAGAAGCTGCGCATGGTGGAGCGGGTCATCCAGGGACGCGGCTTCGTCACCATCCCCGAAACGCTCAACGCCGTGGATGCGTGGTTGTCGTCTATCCCCGGCAACGCCTATGCGAATGTCCGCCAGCCCATCGTCTCGACGCTGAACCTGGCGCACATGATGCCGGTGTCTGCCGTGTGGGCCGGGCCGGAGAAGAACGACCACCTCGACGGCCCGCCGCTGATCGTCACGCGCACCGATGGCGCCACTCCGTTCCGGCTGGTGACGCACATTGGCGACGTGGGCCACACGCTGGTGGCTGGTCCCACGGGCATGGGCAAGTCGGTGCTGCTCGCCACGCTGGCGATGCAGTTCCGCCGCTATCCCGGCTCGCGCATCTTCGCGTTCGATATGGGCCGCTCGATGCGGGCCACCATCCTCGGGCTGGGCGGCGAGCACTACGACCTGGGCACGGATGGCGAAATCGCCTTCCAGCCGCTCGCCCGCATCGACCGCGAGGGCTACCGCACTTGGGCCGCCGAATGGATCGAAGGCCGCTTGCTGCACGAAGGCGTGACCGTCGGCCCCGACGAGAAAACGGCTATCTGGTCGGCGCTGGGAAGCCTGGCCGGTGCGCCGGTGGAGCAGCGCACGATGACAGGCCTGTCGGTGCTGCTGCAATCGAATGCACTGCGACAGGCGCTCGCGCCGTATGTGCTGGGTGGCGCGCACGGCAAGCTGCTGGATGCCGACCATGACCGGCTGGGCATGGCCGACGTGCAATGCTTCGAGATGGAAGAACTGATGCACAGCAAGGCCGCCGTCATGGCCGTGCTGCATTACCTCTTTGCGCGCTTCGACGAACGCTTTGATGGTGCGCCTACGCTGCTGATCCTCGATGAAGCGTGGCTGTTTCTCGATGACCCGGTGTTTGCGGCACGCATCCGCCAGTGGCTCAAGACGCTGCGCAAGAAGAACGTCTCGGTGATCTTCGCCACGCAGTCGTTGGCGGACATCAAGGATTCGAGCATCGCGCCCGCGATCATCGAAAGCTGCGCCAGCCGCATCTTCCTGCCGAACCCGCAGGCGACCGAGCCGCAGATTCGCACGATCTACGAAGGCTTCGGCCTCAACAGGCGGCAGATCGATATCGTCGCCACCGCGCAGCCCAAGCGCGACTACTACTACCAATCCCGGCTCGGCAACCGCCTGTTCGACCTCGACCTGGGGCTGGCGGCGCTGGCGTTTGCGGGCGCGTCCACGCCGCAGGACCAGCGCGACATGGACGCGGTGCTCGCCGACGCTGGCACGCCCAGCTTCGCGGGCGCGTGGCTGCGCCATCGCGGCCTCAATTGGGCGGCTGACCTGCTGCCCTCGTTCCCCGGCCTTGCGCCGGGTTCCCTCCGTACCGCTGACCACCCCCAGGAGAACCTGCCATGAAAACCCATGCCTCGAAACTCGCCGCGCTGACCGCTGCCTGCGTGCTCGCCTTCGGTATCGCGCAGCCCGCCCATGCCTTGTTCGGCGTCGGCGACATCGTGCTCGACCCGACCAATCTGATTCAGAACACGCTCACGGCCGTTCGCACGCTGGAGCAGATCAACAACCAGATCCGCCAGCTCCAGAACGAAGCGCAGATGCTCATCAACCAGGCGCGCAACCTGGCCAGCCTGCCGTCCAGCGTGGTGGGCCAGTTGCGCGCCAACCTGGCGACCACCCAGCGCCTCATCGCGCAGGCCAAGGGCTTGGCCTACGACGTGACGAGCATCGACCGGGAGTTCGCACGCCTGTACCCCGAGAAATACGCCGCCACGGTGAGCGGCAATCAGATGTACCTCGATGCGCAGGAGCGTTGGAAGAACACGCTCAACGGCCTGCAAACCACCATGCAGATGCAGGCCCAGGCGTCGCAGAACCTGAGCGATGACGAAAGCGTGCTGGCCGACTTGGTGGGCAAGAGCCAGTCGGCCGAGGGTGCGCTGCAAGCCATGCAGGCCATGAACCAGTTGCTGGCCTTGCAGGCCAAGCAGTCGATCCAGTCACAGCGGCTCCAGATCACGCAAGACCGGGCCGCCTCGCTGGAGCTGGCGCGACAAGCGGCGGCCACGGAGCGTGCCCGCGAGGTGCGACGACGCTTCCTCGGTGAAGGCACGCCGTACACACCGCAGTCCATCAACTTCTACCGCGACTGACGGGAGGTCGCCATGCGATGTGTCCTCGCCCCGTCTGTTGTGATGCTTGTCGTGCTGCTGGCTGCGTGCGGCGAGCAGCCGACCGACAACCTTGCGGATGCCTTGTCCGCCGATCCCGTGCGGCTCAAGGCATTGCGCGCGCAATGCGCGGCCCATCCACAACAGGTTATGCCGACCACGGGCGAGGACGCTTGCCGCGCCGCAGCTGAGGTATTCCGGCGGCGCTTCTTCGCCGGCCAGTCCGGGCCGGACGAATACCGGACGCTGGCGGACCTGCCGCCGATCCCGCCCAGCTTCGATGAACCAGAGGGCACGCCATGAATGACGTGACCATCATCGACCAGTTCCTCAACACCTTCGCCACCTACATCGACTCGGGTTTCGGGCTGCTGCGGGGCGAAGTGGCGTTCCTCACGGCCACGCTGATCGTCATCGACATGACGATCGCCGGACTGTATTGGGCCATGAGCCACGCCACTGGCCAGGGCGAGGACGTGATCGCCAAGCTGCTGCGCAAGGTGCTCTACGTCGGTGCCTTCGCCTACATTCTCAATAACTTCAACTGGCTGGCCAGCATCGTGTTCCGCTCCTTTGCGGGTTTGGGTATCACCGCCACCGGTTCGGCCATCACGATGGAGAACTTCTTGCAGCCGGGCCGCCTAGCGAAGATGGGCATTGACGCGGGTGCGCCGATCCTGAAGCAGATCGGCGACATGGCCGGGTTCCCCGAAGTGTTCGTGAACCTTGACCCCATCGTGGTGATGTTCCTCGCGTGGCTGATCGTGGTGCTGTGTTTTTTCGTGCTGGCGATCCAGCTTTTCATCACGCTGATTGAGTTCAAGCTGACCACGCTCGCGGGCTTCGTGCTGGTGCCGTTCGCGCTTTGGAACAAGACCTCGTTCCTGGCCGAAAAGGTCTTGGGCAACGTGGTGGCCTCCGGCGTCAAGGTGCTGGTGTTGGCCGTGATCGTGGGCATTGGATCGGGCCTGTTCTCTCAGTTTCAGGTTCATCCCGCCGAGCCGTCCATCGACCACGCGCTGGTCATCATGCTGGCCTCACTCACGCTGCTGGCGCTGGGCATCTTCGGCCCTGGCATCGCCACAGGCCTCGTGTCCGGTGCGCCGCAGCTCGGCGCGGGTGCGATGGCGGGTGCCGCTGTCGGTGCAGCCGGCACGGCCGTCGTTATCGGTGCTGCAGCAACCGGCGTCGGTGGTGCGGTGGCGGCTGGCGCGCGCATGGCACCGGCAGCCGCCAAGCTGGCCGGCGCTGGTGCGCGTGCGGCCACATCGGCGGCTGGCAGTACGAAGTCGGCATTCCAGGCCGGCTCCGCCGCCGCAGGAGGTGGTGCGAAAGGCGCAATGGCGGGACTGGGCAGCGTCGTCAAGACGGGTGCGCAGGCAGCTGGGCGAGGCGCTGCGTCCCGAGCCTCCGCTGCCGGGCAACGCATGGCCGCTCCCTTCCGCGCAGGCTGGAATGGGGATGCGGGAGCGTCAGGTGGCCCCGCCCCGGCAAGTGCCACTGCGGCCCAGGCACCGGAACAACCTGCCTGGGCCAAGCGGCTGCACCGCCGCCAACAAATCACCCATGCCGCGACCACCACCGCCCACGCGCTGCGCGGTGGCGATGGCGGCGGCTCTGGCCAAGGGCCGAGCCTGCGCGGCTCCGACGACTGAAGCGATTCATAAGGAGAACTGACCATGCGATTCAAGAAACCGCAGGTGCGCTATGCCGACACGCCGCAGCCTGCCACGCCGTACCAAGCTGCCGGCCAGGTGTGGGACGACCGCATCGGCTCGCCGCGCGTGCAGGCGAAGAACTGGCGGCTGATGGCCTTCGGCTGCCTGACGCTCGCGCTGTTGATGGCCGGCGGCCTGGTGTGGCGTTCGGCGCAGTCCATCGTGACACCCTACGTCGTGGAGGTGGACAACGCCGGCCAGGTGCGCGCGGTCGGCGAAGCCGCCACGCCGTACCGGCCCAGCGATGCACAGACTGCGTACCACCTGGGCCGCTTCATCGGTCTGGTGCGCTCGTTGTCAATCGACCCCATCGTTGTCCGCCAGAACTGGCTCGATGCCTACGACTACACGACCGACAAAGGCGCGGCCGTCCTCAACGACTACGCGCGCGTGAGCGACCCGTTCGCACGCATCGGCAAGGAGTCGGTGACGGTGCAGATCACCAGCGTGACTCGCGCCAGCGACACGTCTTTCAACGTGCGCTGGACGGAGCAGCGCTTCGTCAACGGCGCTGCCGCAGGGACTGAACGCTGGAACGCCGTGATTTCCATCGTGCAGCAGACCCCGCGCACCGAGCAGCGCCTGCGCAAGAACCCCTTGGGCATCTACGTCAACGGCCTGTCCTGGGCGCGTGAACTGGATTCTTCCGAAGGAGCCAAACCATGAAATCGTCTTTCCGTATTTATGTTTCCGTGCTGGCGCTTGCGGCCCTGGCGGGCTGCGCCACACAGGGCAAGCCGCCGCCGACCATCTCGCTCGATGAGCCCGTGCAGGCCCAGCCGCTGCCGGAGCCGCCCAAGCCGGTGGAGATGGTGGCCGTGCCCGAGGTGCTGCCGATGCCAGCGCAGTTGAAGCCATTGCCCGAGTCCGAGGCTGCCAAGCCCGCGCCGGAGCCGGCGGACGAGACCGTGCGCGTGTCTCGGGCCAACGCCGAGGCACGCATCGCGCCCACGCGCGAGGGCTACGTCAATGCGATTCAGGTGTGGCCCTATACCGATGGTGCGCTGTATCAGGTCTATGCGGCCGTGGGTCGCGTGACCGTAATCGCGCTCCAGCCGGGTGAGGAGCTGGTGACGGTCGCCGCCGGCGATACCGTGCGTTGGATCGTGGGCGACACATCGAGCGGCAGCGGTGATGCGTTGCGCGTGAACGTAATGGTCAAGCCGATTCGCTCGGGGTTGAAGACCAATCTGGTCATCACGACCAGCCGACGCACCTACCTGATCGAGTTGACCTCGACCGAGAAGACGTGGATGGCGTCGGTGTCCTGGGAGTACCCGAAGGACAAGATGCTGGCCTTGCAGCGCCAGGCGCAGGCGGCCAGTGCCGCCGCGCCGGTCGATAGCGGGCTGTCGCTGGAGAAGATCCGTTTCCGCTACACCGTCTCGGGCAGCAATCCGCCGTGGAAGCCACTGCGCGCTTTCGATGACGGCGAGAAGGTCTATATCCAGTTCCCGCCTGGTATCGCGCAAGGCGAGCTGCCGCCGCTGTTCGTCATTGGGCCACAAGGTGATGGGCAACTGGTGAACTACCGCTTCCGCTCGCCGTACTACATCGTGGATCGGCTGTTCGGCGCGGCCGAACTGCGCCTGGGTGGTGACAAGGGCGACGTGGTACGGATCGAGCGCACGGACGGCGTTGCGCGGAGGAATTGACCATGAGCCAAGACGACACTACCGACCTCGCCACGCCGCAGGCGGGCAAGGTTGCGCCCGAGGCGGTGCCGCTGCGCGCCCAGCCACGCCCCGTCATGCGCCTGAACCGGCGCGTGCTGGCCATCCTCGTTGGCGGCCTGTCGGTCGCCGTGCTCGGGGCCACGATCTGGTCATTGCAACCGCAGCGGCGCGGGGCCAATGAACAGACCGAGCTTTACAACGTCGATCGTGTGTCGAAGTCCGAAGGGTTGGATGGCCTGCCTTCGGACTACTCGAAGCTACCGCCAAAAGTGCCGGAATTAGGGCCGCCGTTACCAGGCGACCTTGGCCCTGCCATCGTCGCTTCGCAGCAGCCGGTGACGCCGGCCTATGCGCCGCCAGGCCATGATCCCGAGGATGCCTTGCGCAAGGAGGCGGACGCGGCGGCGGCCTCGTCGGTGTTCTTCCGCTCGGGCGGCCAAGGTCAGACCGCCGCCACGGTCGCGCAGGCAGCGCCGGGTGCTGCAAGCACGCTCGCGGCCTTCGATCCTCTCGCTGCCGGGCCTGCCTCGACGGCGGCCCAGCCCGCCGACCCGACCGCCGTGCAGAACCGGCAAGACCAGAAAGAGGCGTTCCTGAAAGCCGGTTCTACGGAAACCCGCAATTCCGGCAATCTGGCGCTGCCGGCGTCGCCCTATCAGGTGATGGCTGGAACCGTGATCGCGGGCGCGCTGGTGACAGGCATCAAGTCGGACTTGCCGGGCGACGTGATCGCCACGGTGACAGAGCCGGTCTTTGACACAGCCACGGGCAAGTTCCTGCTGATTCCGCAGGGGGCGCGCATCCTTGGGCGCTACAACAGCCAGGTCAGCTACGGGCAGAGCCGCGTGCAAGTAGTGTGGAACCGGATCATCTTGCCCGACACGTCTTCGCTGACGCTCGACAACCTAGTGGGCACCGATCCGGCCGGCTACGCCGGCCTGGAGGATGACGTGAACTGGCACTGGAATCGCATCGTTGCGGGCGCGGTGTTGACGACGCTGCTGGGCGTGGGCGCCGAACTGGCCGCGCCGGAGAACCGGCAGGACGGCAACCGCATCGTGATTGCCGGGCGCGACAGCGCGCAGGACAGCATCAATCAGGTCGGCCAAGAGATCACCCGGCGCAACATGAATATCCAGCCGACGCTGACCACGCGGCCGGGCCTGCCGGTGCGCATCATCGTCAACCGCGATTTGGTGTTGCGGCCTTACCAGCCGATGTTCTTCCAACGGGGGGCGATGCAATGAGCACAACCAAGAACCTGCGGCTCGGGCCGCTGCCCAAGACCGAGAGCATCAAGCTGACCTTTGCGTGCCCGGTCAGCTTGAAAGCCGACCTTGACCGCTACGCCACGCTGCACGCGCAGGCGTATGGCGAGACGGTCGATGCCATGACGCTGATCCCGCACATGCTGGAGGCGTTTATCGCTGGGGATCGAGGATTCCGGCGGGGCAGGGGAGATGACACCCGACCTTCTTCCCGCACGGCTATGCCGAAAGGGTGATTGTTTGGATTAGATTCCATTGTCGTATCCAGCCTACGATTGGTGGTTCCATATCAAATTGACGTTTTCTTGGAAAAGATATATATATCGTAGTATGGCTACGACTAATTCAAGCAGACTAAATGTGCTCTACACCCGGTTGGCACCGGGAACGCCGCTGACCTCGCTGGACTTGGCGGCGTTGGGCATCTCTGCTGACCTGGCTGTTCACTACGTCCGGGCAGGGTGGCTCAAGCGCCTGGCGCGGGGGGTGTTCTGCCGCCCCAACGATCCCCCGGCGCTTCATCCCAGCCTGCTGCTGTTGCAGCGCCAGTTCGAGGGGCTGCACGTCGGCGGCAAGTCGGCGCTGGACTGGTACGGTGTGCGGCAGTACGTAGCGCAGCAGCCGGTGCTGCATCTGTATGGCTGGAAGGCCGCACGCTTGCCGGAATGGTTCACGGAACGATTCCCAGCTGAATACCACCGCAAACGGCTGTTCGACGAGCAGCCGGCCGCCTTGTTGCACGTTGGCGCGTTCGAGAAGCGCAGCGGGGCGCCGCAGGTGTCCGCGCCGGAGCGCGCCTTGCTGGAACTGTTGAGTGAGGTTGGCGTGCGCCAGCCCTTACAGGAAGCCCGCGAACTGGTGGAGAGCGCCTATAGCCTGCGCCCCGACGTGTTACGCGAGCTGTTGCAACACTGCACAAACGTCAAGACCGTGCGGCTGTGCCTGCAACTCGGCCGCGAGGCGTCATTGCCCTGGGCGGCCAAGCTCGATCCGGCCGCGCTGCCGACGGGTAGCGACCGTCCCTGGGTGTCTCGATCGGCCGATGGCCTGCTGGTACTCAAGCCATGAACCAGACCTATCTCGATACCGCGCGCCTGCTGACGCAGGTCGCGCCGCTGGTGTTTGTTGACGATACCTTTGCCCTGAAGGGCGGTACGGCGATCAACCTGTTCGTGCGCGACATGCCGCGCTTGTCGGTCGATCTCGATCTGGTTTTTCCCGATCACACCTTGCCGCGCGACGAGGCACTGGCGCGCATCAACGAGGCCATCCGGCAAGCTGCGGAGCGGTTGAAGAAGCGAGGATTCCACACACACGCGCCAGCGGCAGCAGCAGGGGAAACCAAGTTGCTGGTGCGTCGCGGCTCGATTCAGGTCAAGGTCGAAGTCAACTTCGTCATGCGCGGCACGGTGCAGCCGGTGCGCCGCGCCTCGCTGACGCCGATGGCCCGTGACGTGTTGATGGCCGATCTGGAGATTCCGGTGGTGTCGCTGGAAGAAGTGTACGGCGGCAAGCTGGTGGCGGCGCTGGATCGGCAGCATCCGCGTGATCTGTTCGACGTGATGCAGCTCTTTGCGCACGAGGGCATCACGCCCGGCATCCGGCGCGCCTTCGTGGTCTATCTGGCCAGCAGCAACCGGCCGATCCATGAAGTGTTGTTCACGCCGCTGCGAGACATCCGGCACGACTACGAGCACAACTTCCAAGGCATGACGACCGAGCCGGTGCCGCTTGATGCGCTGCTCGACGCGCGAGAACGCATGGTGCGCGAAATCCAGCAGGGTTTGGACGACGACGAGCGGCGCTTCCTGCTGTCGCTGGCCGCTGGCACGCCGGAGTGGTCATTGCTGGACATCGCACACCTCGAACAACTGCCGGGCATCCGCTGGAAGCTGCACAACCTGGCGCAGTTGCAGAAGGCCGATGCGAAGAAGTTTGCCGAGCAAGCAGATGCGCTGGCCGCAAGGTTGGGGTAGGGGGATTCCTCAACACAAGCCGGCCTGACCCGCTAAAAAATGGACACGAAACCCAGTGACTTCTCCCCGCATTGCCGACCGATTTGCGTTCCATCGTTCTACGCCACAGATCACGGTCGATGAGTATGAGCGACGCCGCGTGATCGAACTCGGTGAGTGGGTGGCTGCGCGGGGCCGCATCTACCTCGACAAGTGCTTCTGGATTCACCTGCGCGCCGCACGCACGCTCGCGTCGAGTCCACCGGGAGCGGCGGATCTTTTGGATGCCCTCGTAGCTGGTGTCTCCAACGGGCAGTTGGTGTGTCCCATCAGCGATGTACTGTTTCTTGAACTAGGGCCTGTTAACACATTCTCAGTCCATCTGCGACAAGCACGAAGCTGATGAAGCCGAGGAACATGAGATCGAGTTTCTCGAAGCGCGAGAAGATGCGCCGGTAACCCTTGAGGCGACGAAACAGTCGCTCGACCTCATTGCGGCGCTTGTACATGGCCCGGTCGTATTCCCAAGGATCAAGGCGTTTGCTGGTCGGGGGCACGACCGGAATGAATCCCAGGTCCAGAGCAAGTTGGCGGGTTTCATTGCCTTCGTATGCCCGGTCCATGAGCAAATGAACGGGTCGGCTTGTCGCCCCGAGGCTGCTGAGCAAACGCCTGCCTTCAGGTGCGTCGTGCGCTTGTCCTGGCGAGAGGCAGAACGTCACGGCCGTTCGAGCATCCGCGGCAACCATATGAATCTTGGTGTTCCATCCGCCTCGGGACTTGCCGATGGACTGAGGGCCGTTTTTTTTAACGCTCCGGTGCCGTCTGGGTGGACCTTGATGCTGGTGGAGTCCAGCGAGACCGCCTCGATCTTGATGCGCACGACCTGGGCCCGCTGCAATTCCTCGAACATGCGATCGAGTACACCGGCCTTGGTCCAGCGGTTCATGCGCGTGTAGATCGTGTGCCAGTTGCCGAACCGTTTGGGCAGTCCACGCCACTTGCAGCCATGCTCGGCCACATAGAGGATGGCGTTGACTACCTGCAGGTTGCTCAGGCTGACATTGCCGCGCTGCTTGGGCAGACAGTGCTCGATGGTGGCGAATTGCTCGGGTGTGATCTCCATGCCAGAGATTGTCCCGCGCAGTCGCAGAAATCGCCATTAGTGTTAACACGCCCTAACTCCAGGAGCTTCACGATGCACCATCTTCATTCCCACCGCGCCCGGCAGCAACGTGCCACCACCATCGCCATCACGCCATCGGTCACCCGCTGGTACCCCGCGGCGCGAGCCGCTGGTTGGACACTGCTGGCCATGACGCTGACCGTCTTCGTGGTGTTCAGGCTCGGCTGACCACCGCCATCCACCGCTCTCCATGGCCCCTTAAGGAGGACCAAGCCAATGAACCACCCAGTTTTCCGGCACTACCCCCGCAACAGCCCTCAGGCCGCCGGGCGCATCCTGGCCACCGCCTTGCTCGCCAACGGCGACATCAAGGATGTCGAATGGCAGCGACTGGCCGACACGCAGGCCTTCGAACGGCTCGATCTGCATGGCCTGCAATGGCATGTCGTTCTGGACGAGTTGTGCCAGGACCTGATGACCGGTGTTCGCCCGGGGCGGGATATCCTGATCGACGGCCCGACGCTCGCTGCCTGGCTGGACGAGATCGATAACGTCGCGTTGCAGGCGCTGGTGATCAAGCTTTGCGCTCAAGTCATCGAGGCCGACGGCGAGGTGCACCCGGGCGAGTCGATGTTGTTGCGCGCGGCACTTGAGCGGTGGGTGCTGCCGATGGAAGACCAGGAGTGTGTCGAACCACTGGTCTACGGCCTCGACTTTCAGGTGGTGCCGCGCCCTGGCATCTCGATGCCGGGCTAACGTTCGATCAAGCATCAGGTGATTCCCCTTCCCCCATTCTCCATTCCCGAGGCCGGCCGCGCTGCAGCGCTGTCGGCCTTGTTGTTTGTCGAGCTAACCAACAAAGGCATAATTCCCGCAACAGCTTGTCTGCTGTGCGAAGAAGGAACAACATGAAACATGTCTACTTGGCCCTGCTGCTCGCCATGACGGCTGTCGTTTTTCTCTTCAAGTTCCAGAACCTCGACACTGTGACCGTGCAGTTCCTGTCTGCGAGCTTGACGCTACCGCTGTCGTTGCTGCTGCTGGCGGTGTACGTGCTGGGCATGCTGACGGGAGGCACGCTCCTGTCCATGGTTCGCAGCTGGGTGCGCGGCGCCACCTCGAAACCTCCCTTGAGCAACTGAGCCATGGCGACTTTGCGGCAATGACTTTTCTTCTGTTCGCGGGGGGGCTCCTGGCCTTGGTTGCCGGCGCCTTCATCCTCGTGCGCGGTGCGTCGCTCCTGGCATTGCGCCTGGGTCTGTCGCCGCTGGTGGTGGGTCTCACGGTGGTGGCTTTTGGCACCAGTGCACCGGAGATGGCCGTGACAACCGGCGCAGTGCTGGCCGGGCAGGGCGGGCTGGCGGTGGGCAACGCCGTGGGCAGCAACATCTTCAACGTGCTGTTCGTCCTGGGCCTGGCCGCGCTCATCACGCCGCTGGCGGTGCACCGGCAAGTCATCCGCCAGGAGGCGCCGATCATGATCGGCGGCGCCGTGTTGCTCATCGTCCTGGGCCTGGACGGATCGTTGGGGCTGTTCGACGGATCGCTGCTGCTCGGCCTGCTGATGGCCTACACCGCGTTCCTGGTCCGGCAGTCGCGCGCGGAGCCGGCCGCGACCGGTCCCGACGAGTACGCCGACACACTGCAGCCGGCCAAGGCGGGGCGGTGGGACGCCCGGCTGCCGGCACAGCTCGGTCTGATCGTCGCCGGGCTGGTGCTGCTCGTGCTGGGATCGGATTGGCTGGTGCAGGCGGCAGTCATCTTCGCGCGTGCACTCGGTCTGTCGGAGGTGATCATCGGCCTGACCATCGTCGCCTCGGGCACTTCGCTGCCGGAGGTGGCGGCATCGGTAGTGGCCAGCCTCAAGGGCGAACGCGACATCGCCGTGGGCAACGTGGTGGGCAGTTGCGTGTTCAACCTCTTTGGCGTCGTTGGCCTGGGGGCCGTCGTGGCGGCTGTGGGCACCGGTGCCGCGCTGCCGCTGCCGCCGGACGTGGCCCGGTTTGATCTGTGGGTCATGCTCGCCGCACTGGTGGCTTGCCTGCCGGTCTTCCTGACCGGTCGCGAGATCGCCCGTTGGGAGGGCGGCCTGTTCCTGGGCTACTACGTCGCGTATGTGGCCTACCTGGTGCTGGCGGCGCAGCGCCATGACGGCGTCCAGGCCTTCGGCGACGCGATGCTGGGGTTCGTGGTGCCGCTGACCATCGTCACGCTGGGCGTGACGATGTTGCGGCGGGCGGGGCGCTGAGCGTGGGCACGCCGCTTCTGAGCTCGGCGGCCGATGGCGGCATGGGGCTGGCCTCTCGTGCCGCCTTCACGGCGCTGCCTCTGGCCGCGCTGGGCGTCGTGGTGGGCATGTTGTTGTGGCTGCAGCTGCCGACGGGTGGTGCGCTCGAGTGGATACCGGCGCTGGGCATCTCGCTGGCCTGGCGCATCGACGGCCTGGCGGTGCTGATGCTGCTGATGATCACGGCTGTGGGCAGCGCGGTATTCGTCTACGCCGGCGGCTACTTCGCAAGCCACCCGGGGCAACGGCGGCTGTTCGTGCAGCTCACGCTGTTCATGGTGGCGATGATCGGCTGCGTCACTGCTGACAATCTGTTCACGCTCTTCCTGTTCTGGGAAGCCACCAGCGTGCTGTCCTTCCTGCTCGTCGGCTTCCACCATGAACGCGCGGTCAGCCGCAAGGCGGCGCAGCAGGCGCTGCTGGTGACAGGCACCGGCGGCCTGGCGCTGCTGGCGGGCTTGATCCTGATCGGGCAGGTGATGGGCACCAGCACCATCAGCGTGATCGTCGAACGCCTGCCGGCCACCGCGCCCACCCCGCTGCTGACGGCGGGTGTCCTGTTGGTGATCGTGGGCGCCTTCACCAAGAGCGCGCAGTTCCCGTTCCACTTCTGGCTTCCCAACGCGATGGCCGCGCCAACACCGGTGTCGGCCTACCTGCATTCGGCCACGATGGTGAAGCTGGGTGTGTACCTGCTGGCGCGGCTGGACGCCGGCCTCGACGACTGGCTGCTGTGGCAGGTGCTGCTGCAGGGCGCGGGTTCGATCACCGCCGCCTGGGGCATGGTGCTGGCGCTGCGCGAGCGCGACCTCAAGCGCATCCTGGCCTGGTCGACGGTGGCCACGCTGGGCACCTTGGTGGCGCTGGTGGGCATGCCAGGCGAAGGTGCTGCGGTGGCTGTGGGCGCGCTGCTGCTGGCGCATGCGCTGTACAAGGCGCCGCTGTTCTTCGTCGCTGGCAATGTCGATCATGGCACCGGCACCCGCATCATCGACCGACTGGGCAACCTGCGCCACGCCATGCCGTGGACCGCGGCGGCGGCGGCGCTGGCCGGCATGTCGATGGCCGGCATCCCCTTGTCGTTCGGCTTCGTGGTGAAGGACCTGATCGGCGACGCCAAGGCGGCCGACAACGTGCTGGCTTTCGCGCCGCTGGCCAACACGGTGTTCTCGGCCATCGCGGTGGCCGTGGCCGGTGTCGCCGCCGTGCGCGTGTTCTGGCACCGCGCGCCCGAGCCCGCGCTCACCGGCGTGCATGAGGCCGGTCCCGCGCTGGTGCTGCCGCCCATGGTGCTGGCCGGCTTCGGCGTCGCGCTGGGGCTGTTCCCGGCCTGGGCCCAGCCGATGGTAGAAGCTGCGGGGGTGGCCATGACCGCCGGCGACGACCCTGTGCTGGCGCCGCTGGCGCGGGCACTGCTGGCAGAGTCGCTGACCTTTGCCACCACGCTGGCGCTGGGTGCGATCGTCTATCTGCTGTGGGACGTGCTGCACCGCATGGTGGATGCGGTTGCCCCGCGGCTAGCCACCTTCGGCCTTGCCAGGCTCTACGAACGTTCCCTGGACTGGATTCCGCGTCTCGCTGCGTTCAGTACGCGGGCGTTGCAGCACGGACGCTCGCCAGGTTACATGGCCGTGGCGGCGGCCGCGGCGGTGCTGGCCATCGGGCTCCCGCTGGTGGCAGCCGCGCCCACGCTGGCCTGGCCGGCCTGGTCTGCGCCGCCATTGGGCGTGGCCGGTGCCGTGCTACTGATCGCTGTCGGCGCCATGGCGGCCGCCACGCTGAAGGACCGCCTGGTGCTGCTGCTGGGTGCCGGTCTCGTGGGCTACGGCAGCGCAGTGCTGTTTCTCTTTGCGGGGGCGCCGGACGTCGCCTTCACACAGGTGGTCGTTGAGACGGTGTTCGTCATCGTCGTTGCGGCGGTGCTGTTGGCGTTGAAACGCCAAGGCAAGGCCATGAGCGTGCCCGAGCCGGTCTGGCGCCCGATGGCGCTCGTGCTGTCGCTGGCCTTCGCCACCGTGCTGACCGCGCTGCTGCTGGCCGCCGTGGCGCTGCCCTTCGACGACACGCTGTCGCGCTGGTTCGGCGAGCACAGTGTGCCGGCCGCGCAGGGCCGCAACGTGGTAAACGTGATCCTGGTCGACTTCCGAGCGCTGGACACGCTGGGCGAGATCACGGTCGTGATGCTGTCGCTGCTGGCGGCGGTGCCGCTGCTGCGTGCTGTGCGCACCCGGCGCGACACGGAGGCCGGACGATGAACCGCCGGCTGGTCATCCTGGAGGTAGTGGCTAAGCCCCTGTACGTGGTGATCCTGGCCGCGTCGCTGGTGGTCCTGCTGCGCGGCCACAACGAGCCCGGCGGCGGCTTCATCGGCGGCCTGCTGGCGGTGACCGCCAGCGTGCTGTGGGCCGTCGCGCACGGACCCGATGCCGCCACGCAGCGCCTGCCGCTGCGCTCGCCGGTGCGGCTTGCGGCGCTGGGCGTGCTGGTCGGCGCGCTGTCGGGCCTGCCGGCCTGGCTGATGGGCAAGGCCTACCTTACGCACCTGTGGGCCGGTGTGCCGCTGGGCTTCACGACGCTGCCGGTGTCCACGGTGCTGGTGTTTGATCTCGGCGTCTACCTGTGCGTGTGGGGTGCGCTGGGGGGTTATGCCATCGCACTGCTCGACAGCGACGAGGCGGAGGAGGGCGCGCAATGATCTGGGCCGTCGCCTTCGCGCTCTGGATCACGTTGACCGCAGGGCTGTACCTGGCGCTGTCGCGCGACGTGCTGCGCTGCGTGGTGGGCCTGGCGCTGCTGGGCAGCGCGGTGAACCTGCTGCTGCTGGCCGCGGGCCGCCTGGGGTCGGCGCAGCCGGCGGTGATCGAGGCGGGCGGCCGGGTGCTGCAGGAGGCGGCCAACCCGCTGCCGCAGGCGCTGGTGCTGACCGCCATCGTGATCGGGTTCGCGCTGATGTGCTTTGCGCTCGTGCTGGTCATGCAGTTGGTGCGGCGCGTCGGCACCGACGATGCGCTGGCGCTGCGGCTGGTGGAGCCCGAGCCGGCGGACCCCGTGAAGCCGCCGCTGGCCTTCGATGCCGTCCATGCCGACGACGATGCGCGGCCGCAGAGGGCCGACACGTGAGCATCGTCGCCACCGCACCCGTGCTCGTGCCGCTGGCCACCGCGGGCCTGACGGCGCTGTTCTCGGGCCGGTCCCGCACGCAGCAGGCCATCAGCTTCGTCGGCGTCCTGGGCTTCCTGGGGGCGGCGGTGACGCTGCTGGCGCAGGTCAGCGCCAGCGGCCCGGTCGGCGTCAGCTTCGGCGATTGGCCCGCGCCCTACGGCATTCAGTTCCGCTTCGACGGCCTGTCCACCGCCTTGCTGCTGTTGACGGCGCTGATGGGCCTGGTCACGCTGATCTTCCTGGGCAGCGACGCCGACCCCGGTCCGCGCCACCGGCTGCTGCTGCCGCTGCTGCACGGCACGCTGGCCGGCGTGGCCGGTGCCTTCAGCACCGCCGACCTGTTCAACCTCTATGTCTGGTTCGAGGTGATGCTGATCTGCGCCCTGGGCCTGATCGCGCTGGGCGGCCGGCGCGACCAGCTCGATGCCGCCTTCAAGTACCTGGGCCTGAACCTGTTCGGCACGCTCCTGCTGCTGGCCGCCATCGGGCTGCTCTATGCCGCCACAGGGCAGCTCAACTACGGCGGGCTGGCACTGGCGGCGCGCCAGCTCGACCCGGCCCTGCTGCACACGTTGCTGGCGGCGCTGACGGTGGGGCTGCTGCTGAAGGCCGGGGCTTTTCCGCTGTATGCCTGGCTGCCGGCGTCCTACCCCACGCTGCCCGCGCCGGTGCTGGCCCTGTTCGCCGCGCTGCTGGGCAAGGTGGCGGCCTACGCCGTGCTGCGCATGCTGGGCGACGTGTTCATGCCCGAAGGTGCGGCGCTGTACGAGGTGCTGGGCTGGGTGGCGGTGGCCACCATGGTGGCTGGTGTGCTGGGCGCGGCGCACCACTGGGACATGCGGCGCATCCTGGCCTTCCACAGCGTCAGCCAGATCGGTTACGTGCTGCTGGCGGTGGCACTGGGCGGCCCGGCCGGCCATGCCGCGGCGCTGTTCTACACGCTGCACCACAGCCTGGTGAAGGCCAGTCTGTACCTGACCGCCGGCATGGTGGCCAGCGTGGCCGGCAGCTACGACCTGCGGCGCATCGGTGGCCTGGCCGCCGCACGGCCGATGCTGGCGCTGCTGTTCGCGGTGATGGCCTTGTCGCTGGTAGGCATTCCGCCGCTGTCGGGCTTCTGGGCCAAGCTGCTGGTGCTGCAGGAGGCCTTTGCACAGGGGCGCTACACGTGGGCCGCGCTGGCCCTGCTGGTGAGCGTGCTGACGCTCTACTCGATGATGAAGATCTGGACCGAGGCCTTCTGGAAGCCCCATCCCTTGGCCGATGCGGAAGGTGTATGGCCAGCGCGGCGCGTGGCGCTCGCACCGGCCTGGGCGGCGACGGTCAGCCTGGCGGCCGTGACGCTTGCGATCGGATTTGCACCCCAGACACTGATCGAGTTCGCGCAGGCCGCGGCCGCGACGCTGGGCCGGAAATGAACCGCAGGAGCCGCCACATGAATTGCCGTGCCGCATGAACAAGCTCACCGCCGCCGTCCTTTTGCCACTGCGCTTTGGCTGGGCGATGCTCGCCTCGGGCGTGCAAACGGTTGCCGCGATCGTTCGGCGCGGCCTGGCTATCGGCACGGCGCCTGCGGCGACCTTCGTGCGCATCGGCTTCGCGCCGATGAGTCCACAGGGCGCTGCGCTGCTGGTCTGCATGATCTCGCTGACGCCGGGGACGACGGTGATCGACATCGACCTGGTGCGCCGGGAGATGGTGCTGCACATGCTCGACGCGAACAACGCGGCGGCTGAGGTCGACGCCATCCGGCGCGACTTCGAGCCGCCGCTGCTGGCCTGGTTTGGAGAGTCGGCATGAACGGGCTGCTGAACGCGGCCTCGGTGGGCTGGGCCACAGCCGTGCTCACCTTGCTGGCGCTGTGCGCGACCCTGATCGCCACCGTGCGCATCGTGCGCGGGCCTCGGCATGCGGATCGCGTGGTGGCCCTCGACATCTTCCTGGCGGCCGCCGTGGCGCTGTGCGTTGCGGCCTCGCTGGCCACCCGCCGCACCGTGTTCCTCGACGTGGCCATCGGCCTTGCGCTGGTCGGCTTCGTGGGGACGGTGGGGTGGGCACGCTTGATCGAGCGGTCGGCGCCGTCCGATACGCAGGAGGAGCGGCGATGATGACGACCCTGGGCGGGCTGCTGCTTGCTGCTGGCGCGGTGTTGCTGGTGATCGCAGCCTGGGGCGTGATCGTGTTGCCCGATGCACTGGCCCGCCAGCACGCGGCGACGAAGGCGGGCACGTTGGCGCTGACGCTCGTGTGCGTGGGCGCCTTGCTCGTGGCCCAGGACACGGCCTGGACCTGGCGGCTGCTGCTGATCCTGGGTTTTCTGCTGGCGACCTTGCCGGTGGCTTCTCACCTGCTGGCACGGGCTGCAGTGCGCGAAGGGGGTCTGGCTCAAGCGGTCGACGCGGCGGAGTTCGTCTCCAACACGGACTGGGACGGAACGCCTGACTGAAACAGGTGTTCCGTCAGCGCCTGATTGAACTCAGCCAAGAGCGTTGAATTGCTGCCGTTCAAATCAAGCTGCCAGTTATTCTGAACAACGAGCATGCATACACCGAAGTCGCGGGGGTTTCGGTGACGAGACTGACGAACTGGTTGTCGGTATAGAAGTCCCCGGCAATATGGGGTCTGGTGCAGGCGGCTACGAGGGAAACCTTGGTCGAGCGCATGGCTGGCGCCACCTGTACGTACTGTGCTTTGGCCCGCTGGGTCGAGGTGTATTCATTGCTTTCGTTTGTAGCTTGTTCTTTGACATCGGTGGTTCTCGCAGAACTTGATGTTGTTTGGTGCGAGAGATTGGCGTTCGCGTCTCGGCGTACCTCCGTCGGGCTCTGCGGGCTGCGCCCCGCGCCCCTGCGGGTCGCAGCCATTCGGCTCCGATCTCTGACGCACTCCGGCCGTCGGTGGGCCCCCGGCCTGCGCGCTGCGCTTGCCTGTTTCGTGCCTGCTTGTGTGGTGGGGCTGGCTTGCTGATCCCTTCATCCTTGCACACCGTTCTCGCTGTCAAGGTCTGCGCGTCCTGTGGTCGCTGGCGGCCGTTCGGCCGTCTTCGAACCTGTGACCGCTGCGCTGCGGCGTGCCGTTTCCGGTCTCGGGCAATCCCGCCCGATCACCGGAGTTGGTCATGGACGACAAATCACACGTTTCGCTGGAGCAGCAGCTTTGTCTGGTGTGCGGCACTGCTTTTGATACCGGCAACATCTTGCTCGACCGGCGCCTGCGCGCGAGCATGAAGCACCACACGACGACGGGCTGGGGGCTGTGTCCCAAGCACCAGCGCCTGTTTTCGGAGGGCTTCGTGGCCTTGGTCGAATGCGATCCGCAGCGCAGCGGAACGCCGTCGGGTTCGGGCCTGATGAAGCCTGATCAGGCGTACCGCACCGGGCGGCTGGCGCATTTGAAGCGGGATGCCTTCGCCCGGGTGTTCAACGTTCCGGTCGCGGCCGAGCAGCCGTGTGTCTTTGTCGAGCTTGGCGTGATCGAACAACTGCAGGCGATGGTGCCTGCGACAGATTGACGCTGCGTTGAGGCCTTGTGGCGCCGCCCCGTACATCGCGGGAGCGGCGCTTTTCTGATGCTGTGCTGCGCTGTTGGGGTTGACCCTCAACCCAATGGGCCGACCCCTTTCTCTCCGGCAGTGCTGCGCGATTCGCACCCCCTGCGCGCCGGTTTCACCGGCTTGCCTGGCCTTTGCGGGCGCTCCCCCCGTCAAGGGCCGCTGCGGCGCCCGTGTCCTCGGCTGCGCCTGCGGGCCGCGCCAGCGCCTTCGCTTCCTCCCTTGACGGCGCACCCGCGCCGGCCCCAGCTGCTGCCCATGGCCGCGAAGGGCTTCGCGGCCCCTGCGGAGCCCAACACCCAAGGAGAGCGCCCATGCACAGCAACGACTGACTTCCCAACCTTTTCACTATGTCTTCCATTGTTTGAACAAGGTCCCCTTGTGGGACAGGAGATTTCACATGAACACCGTTACCGAGGGTTGGCCGTTAATTCGGGAAAAGTCCGACAATCTTCGGTAACCGATTGTCGCTGCAGCAATTTCGCCACCGCAGATCAGTGAGACGTTGTGTTCCTTCGCCGCGCCGCTGGCGCCCATTACTTCAGAGGAAGGTCTTGGGTCGCCTCTTCGGCTGCAGGCGGACGCACGCGACGCTTGCCGGTGCGCTCGACGGGCTCCGTCGCCGGCGTCAATGTCGCATCACGCTGAGCCCACGCGGCCTGCATGCCTTCAAACCGAGCCTGGGTTCGCTCGCGTTCGAGTTCGGAATCGCGTAGCTCTCGGCGCGTTTGCTCAAGTTGCGATCTCGCCTGGTCCAGGTGGGACTGCAGCACCTCTGCGTCTGTGATCGCCTTTGCCGTTCGCTGTTCGAGGGATGTCACTTGTGCCGGAAGCGGTCGCAAGGATTCCAGTTCTTCACGAGCTTTGCGGACCTCGCGTTCGGCCTCCGTCAACGCCTTCTGCTGGTGCGTGGTCTGTTCAAGCAGGCGGCCGTTATCACGATTGAGTCTCAGCAGCTCCGCGTTCTTGGCGGTGACCTGGTCCGCGGCCTGGCGGAGTTCGACCTGCAACGCCTGAAGGGCCTGTTCGTGCTGACGTTGCTCGCGTGCCCTTTGCTCCTGCGCCTGGGCCCGGAAGTGGTCAACGTCAGCGCCCACGACGAGCCGCGCAGCCCCGAGCAGAAGCGCCGTGCGATGAGCTGGGCGCAACGCCTCAAGCGGGTCTTTTCCATCGACGTCACCGCCTGCGTCCACTGCGGTGGCACCGTGCGGATCGTCGCCAGCATCGAGGAACCTGCCGCCATCCGCGCCATCCTTGGCCACTTCGTGAAGCAGGGCGCGCGGGAAGAAGCGCACTACAGGCCCGCAGCGCGCGCACCGCCAGTGCAAGCCGCGTGACGATCTGCCGGCTGCACAGCCGACGGCGAAACCGGAATCCGAGCCGATGCGGCCACGATCCGCAGGGCGGCGCTCGGCCCGCTGTCGGGAATCAGCGAAGCATGGCTGCTGACAACCCCGCTGCGTGGCCCCGCGATGCCGAAATCCCACTCACAGACGTCCGATCCGTGCCCAAAACGGGGCTTGCGCGACCACCGCCTACCCAGCAGACTGCCCGAAAAGGGCGTTTGAACTTCCTATACGCGAACTTAAGAACGTTGTCATCTACACAAAAGACCATTGTCCGTTTAGTAAACGCGTGAAGGAGTACTTAACTTCTGAAAAAGTTGATTTTAAACAAATTCGCGTGGATGACGATCCCAAGACTTATGATGAGTTGAAGAAAAAAACCAACCTTCAAACTGTTCCGCAAGTTTTTGTGGATGGAAAATTCATTGGTAGCGCGACTGACTTCTTCGCGTGGATTGATAGCTAAAGAACAAACCCAAAAATAAAGGAGCAAATTTATGTTCAACTGGGAAAGCATTAACAACTATCTCGATAACGGCACTCCCGCTCCTCCTAGAAAAGTAGAAAAGAGCGAGGAAGAGTGGAAAAAAATTCTGACGCCCGCTCAATTTAATGTCATGCGGAAGAAAGGCACCGAGCGCCCTCACACTGGGGAACTCTGTTCATTTTATGAGGCAGGACGGTATGCCTGCGCGGGCTGCGACACTGAACTGTTTGATTCGAACGTTAAGTTTGATTCGGGAACAGGTTGGCCGAGTTTTTCTGAGCCCGTCGCCGACAACGTAATTCAATATGAACTGGACACGACTTACGGACGAAGAATCGAAGTGCTATGCAATGTGTGCGAAGCCCACTTAGGGCACGTTTTTCCAGATGGTCCTGAGCCCTCTGGGGCTCGATTCTGCATCAACTCGGAGTCGTTGAAGTTTGTAGAGTAATTTTAGAAAATGGAGGGGGTCGTGGGGATTAAGCTGTTCGGTCATAAGGACTGCCACAAAACCAAGATTTACCAGTCGTACTTGAAAGAAAAAGGAATCGAGTTTGATTTTTTAGATGTTCACGAAGACGACGCGGCAGCTGATGAACTGCGATCCCTTTATACTACTGGAAAGTTAAATTTCCCGACAATACTGGTTGGGACAAAGAAGCTGAGAAACCCCAAGTTCAAGGATCTCGACAAGTGGTTGGAAGCTTCGATGAAATAACGAGATCTTTTTTTTGAGGATTGTAATTAGCTTAGTAAGGAGTCAGATCAATGATTATAGCAGTTTTCCGCAGTCGTGTTGCCAAGGAGCACGGTGGGGAGTTTGAAAGAAGATACGCCGAGATGTCCGCGCTTGTCGAAGCCATTCCTGGTTACGGAAGCCATGAGCGGTTTTCTTCTCCTAACGGTGAAGATGTTCTAATTGTCGAGTTCCTTACCAGAGAAGCTTTCGATGCTTGGGATAAGCATCCCGAACACAAAAAAGCCAAGATGCTTGGCAAAGACTACATTTTTGAATCGTACGACGTGAAGGTCGGAGAAGTTTTTGAACGGCACACAAAGCCGGAGGTGAAATTATGAAAACGAGAAACGTTTATATCGTAGGTGGAGCTCGGATTCCATTTATGAAATCTATGACCGCATATCGAGACGTCTCAAGTGAAGAACTAATGACGGCGAGCCTAAAGAGTTTAGTTGATAGATATAACTTGGAAGGAAAAACTGTGGGCGATGTAGCCTTAGGAGCTGTCATGCACAGCTCGGCTAACTGGAATTTGGCTCGTGAAGTCGTTCAATCCTCCGGTTTGCATCCAAACACTCCGGCATATAACGTGCAACGTGCTTGCGGAACGAGCTTGGAAAATACGATTCAGATTGCTCACAAAATTTCTAGCCACCAAATTGAAAGTGGCATTGCGGGCGGTGTTGATAGCAACAGCGATTTGCCCATTATGGTTAGTCGAACTTTCGCAAGAAAATTGATTGCGTTGAATTCTGCCAGAACGCTTGGTGAGAAAGTAAAAATCATTTTAGGAATTAAACCTAGCGATCTAAAGCCAGTGTTGCCCGCAGTGGTTGAGCCACGCACCGGAAAATCAATGGGTGAGCATTGCGAGCTCATGGTTAAAGAGTGGAATATTTCTCGCCAAGAGCAAGATGAGTTAGCGCTGGCAAGTCACAGAAATGCAGCTCAAGCATATAAAGATGGGTTTTATGATGATCTCGTCTTTCCATTCCAAGGAAATAAGACCGATGGAATTTTGCGTGCTGATACAACTTTGGAAAAATTGTCGAAGTTAAAACCTGTTTTTGATAAATCAGAAAAAGGGACTTTGACGGCGGGAAATTCAAGCTCGCTCACAGATGGCTCATCCACCGTTCTTTTAGCATCAGAAGAAGAGGCAAAAAAGAATAATTGGCCCCTGTTGGCTAAGATTGTGGATTCTCATACTTCTGCCGTGGATTACGTCGCTGGCGAAGGTTTGCTCATGGCTCCAACTGTGGCGGTCAGTGAATTATTGAAGCGAAACGGCTTAAAGCTTCAGGATTTTGATTTTTACGAAATTCACGAGGCGTTCGCTGGACAAGTGCTCTGCACGATGAAGGCGTGGGAGTCTGCTGAATACTGCAAAACACGTTTGGGACGATCAGAGCCTCTCGGAAAAATTGACCGCTCGAAGCTAAATGTCCGTGGAAGTAGCATTGCCCTTGGGCATCCGTTTGCGGCTACTGGCGCTAAGATCGTCGGAGTTTTAGCAAAGATACTGCACTCAGCTGGTCCTGGAAAACGTGGCCTTATCGTCGTTTGCACGGCGGGAGGAATGGGAGTGGCTACAATTCTTGAAAGTTAGGAGAAAAATATGTCGGATCTAAAAATGAATAAAGAAGACGGTGTTGAAAGCTATGAATTTGCAACCCCTGAAGCAATCGAAGAAGCATTGAAAATCGGGAAGCTTAGTCAAACGGTTTTCGGCATGGGTTGCTTTTGGGGACCGGATTCTAATTTTGGAGGGACGCAGGGAGTAGTGCAAACACGTGTTGGCTACGCTGGAGCATCAACTCTGGATCCGAGTTACCGCAACATCAACGGACACGCCGAAGTCGTCAGAGTGATCTACGATAAAGACCAAATCAGCTACAGGGAACTTCTTGGAAGTTTTGAATCATGGTCTGTTCATGGTAGAAAGCAGGGCCAGTATCGCCAGATACTTTTTGTTTTTGATCTGGAGCAAAAACAAGTAGCTGAAGAACTGATTCAAGCGATTGGAAAGGAGAAATCTCCCGAGGTGATTGAGGCCGGAGAACAAAATGGTTATTTTTGGCCCGCCGAAGATTACCATCAAAAGCATCGTCTTCGCAGAAACAAACAGCTTGTAAGTCTTGCAGAAGTAGATTTCGGTCCTCGCTGGGATGAACATCTGTATTTTACTAAATTAAATAGTACCGATAGAAAAGGCTTCAGTCTCTCAAGCTGGCTAAAAAAGTTGTCTCCGGAAATGCAGAAAGCTTACCGAATCGGTTAATCTGAAATTGCAGCTGGCTAAAGAACTCTATTTTCTATATGTAAAGAATGTGACGATCTCCTTCACATGGAGTCCAAGAGAGCATAAAAAATCTGTGTAAGTCGCATTACCCATGTATTTGAAAGGAATAAATAATGCCAATATCAGACCAGCTTATCGACCGAAGCAAGACCTCAGTTTTTATGAGGTCTTGAGATCAGCGCAGCGTGAACAGATCTCTTACAGTGTGGCGAACACACTGGTTTGATTGCGGCCTTGGGTTTTAGCTTTGTATAACATCTGATCGGCGACTTCGAGCAACTGCTTTTCGGCGATGTCCGATACGAAAACCGGAAAAGGCCGATATGAACCGGCCGGGGCGGGCGCAAGCCTGAGCAGCCATTCCCTGCACCGGAGTGTTTCGTGCCGCGCTTCGCCGCGACCGTGTCGCAGCTGCAGGATGCCGTGGCGCACGCAACGTCGCCGGCAGCGCATCTGCCCACGGCTCGCTATGCGCCTCACCGTCCCGAGCGCACCCTGCTGTACGCGCTGGTGCAGGCGCATTGGCCGGACTTTCTCGCGCGCCGTGAGGTAGAAGACCGCCCGCTGCCCGAGTATGTGCGCGAGGAGTTCGAGACCTACCTGCGCTGCGGCGTGCTCGAGCACGGCTTCCTGCGCGTGGTCTGCGAGCACTGTCGTGCCGAGAGGCTGGTGGCGTATTCCTGCAAGAAGCGCGGGCTGTGCCCGAGCTGCGGGGCGCGGCGCATGGCCGAGTCGGCGCGGCATCTGGTGGACGAGGTGTTCGGCCCGCGGCCGGTGCGGCAATGGGTGCTGAGTTTCCCGTACCCGTTGCGCTTCCTGTTCGCCAGCAAGCCTGAGGCCATCAGCCCGGTGCTGGGCATCGTGCATCGTGTGATCGCCGGTTGGCTTGCCGATCAGGCCGGCGTGCCGCGGGATACGGCGCAATGCGGCGTGGTGACCCTGATCCAGCGCTTCGGCAGCGCGCTGAATCTCAACATCCACTTCCACATGCTGTGGCTCGACGGCGTGTACGAGGACACCACCGAGCGTCCGCAGCGCAAGCCGCGCCTGCACCGCACCCGTGCGCCCACATCGGCGCAACTGACGGAACTGGCCAACACCATCGCGCATCGCGTGTGCCGGCACCTGACGCGCAAAGGCTGGCTGGAAGGCGAGGACGAATCCGTGTTCCTGTCCGACAGCGCGGGTAGCGACGACGGCATGGATGGGCTGCGGATGAGTTCGATGACCTACCGCATCGCCACCGGTCG
>NZ_JBRREA010000031.1:0-54447 GCF_056759975.1 Stenotrophomonas sp. STEN031 | reverse complement strand
ATGCTCGGCAGGGGCTTTACCGGTAGAGCTTCTGCCGAGCATGGCTCGGCACTACATGGCTTTGCTGGGAAGGCCTCTGCCGAGCATGGCTCGGCACTACCGGGCATTGCCAGGAAAGCTTCTGCTGAGCATGGCTCGGGACTACCTGTGCCTATTGCTCGTTGGCGTAGGGGTCGGCGATGCCCAGGTCGGCCAGGATCTCGCGCTCCAGCTGTTCCATGGCCTCGGCTTCCTTGTCGTCCTCGTGATCCCAGCCGAGCAGGTGCAACACACCATGGACGGTGAGGTGGGCGTAGTGGGCGTTGAGCGCCTTGTCCTGTTCCTCGGCCTCGCGGGCGACCACCGGCGCGCAGATCACAAGGTCACCCAGCAACGGGAACTTCACCCCCTTGGGCAGGCCTTCGGGCAGCTCGGCCGGAAAGCTGAGTACGTTGGTGGCGTAGTCCTTACCCCGGTAGTGGCGGTTCAGTGACTGCCCTTCCTTGGCGTCGACCACGCGGATGGCCAGATCCGCTTCGCGGATGCGGCCTTTCAAGGCGGCAGCCACCCAGCGGCGGAAGCTCACCGCTGCCGGCAGGCCGGCGCGGGGCAGGGCGTAGCTGACCGCGACATCAAGACGCACAGGACCCTTGGTCATTCACTTGCTCCGGGTTTGACCTGTTGCAGATCGCGACGGTCATAGGCGCTGACGATACGGGCCACCAGGGGGTGGCGCACCACGTCGCGCGATTCAAAGAAGGTGAAGCTGACGCCGTCCACGCCACGCAGTACCTCGATGGCATCGCGCAGGCCGGATTTGACGTGCTTGGGCAGGTCGGTCTGGGTCAGGTCGCCGGTGACAACCGCGGTCGAGCCAAAGCCGAGGCGGGTCAGGAACATCTTCATCTGCTCGATGGTGGTGTTCTGGGCCTCGTCGAGGATCACGAAGGCGTCATTGAGGGTGCGGCCGCGCATATAGGCCAGCGGCGCGATCTCGATGACATTCTTCTCCAGCAGCTTGGCCACCTTTTCCACGCCCAGCATTTCGTACAGGGCGTCGTACAGCGGGCGCAGGTAAGGGTCGACCTTCTGGGTCAGGTCGCCGGGCAGGAAGCCCAGTTTCTCGCCGGCTTCAACTGCCGGGCGCACCAGGATCAGCCGCTGCACGCGTGATTCGTTCAGTGCATCGACCGCCATCGCCACTGCCAGGAAGGTCTTGCCAGTACCGGCCGGACCGATGCCGAAGCTGATGTCGTGGGTGGCGATCTGGTGCAGGTACTTGGACTGGTTTGCACCGCGCCCGCGCACCGTGCCGCGCTTGACCTTGACCGCTACTTCCTGCGCTTCATAGGCCTGCTCGGTCACGTGATCGACATTGGCGCGGTTCAGGCGCAGATGGATGGCGTGGCTGTCGAAGACGGTGTCGGCCGCCTCGGCATACAGCGCCTTGAGCAGTTTTTCCGCTTCCAGCGCGGTCTTGCCCGGGCCGCTGACGCGGAAGACATGGCCGCGGTTGGCAACCTCCACGCCCAGTTTGAGTTCGACCTGGCGCAGATGTTCGTCGAAGGGGCCGGCCAGGTTGGCCAGCCGTTCGTTGTCAACGGGGTCAAGAGTGAAGTCGCGATGCGTCGTGGTGGTCATTTTTACTAACGGTTACTGGCCGGCGAAGCCGTGCCTTGGACCCGAGAAGGGTACCCCTGCGGCCCGTCGACCACCAGCGGGGTCGCGGTTCTCAGTGTTCTCCACAGTCGATGTGGATGTGGCGTGGGCCAAGCTGTGGATATCCCTGTCCGGCCCTTGCGGCATAAGCCTCTTGGCGGGTTGGTTAAAAAATTGCCACATTCGATGGTTTGCAGGTAACAAGTTGTCCACAATTTGTGTGGATCGATTCGGGATGAACATGTGGATAACCGCGCGCAGCCCAATAACGGCGGGCTCCGGGTCGGTGTGGCGAATAAATGACCGCTGTGCCGGGGCAAAGGCGAACGGCAAGAGGTGAGAACGGGCCGTACCGGCTTTTCAAAGCAGAAGCGAACAACGACAGCTGCTCCCCCCTCCCGCTGGCGGGGTGAGAGGGGTTGCTTGCGGGCCACGGATTCGCGGCCCAGCGAACGACCTTGCGCCAAGCGCAAGGTCTGCGGCGGAGCGGGGGCAGGGGTGAAGGCGCTCCTGCTTTGGATCGGTGAACTTCGGCCCCAACCCTCGCGGGCCATGGTCCGCAGGAAGCAGGCCCGCCAACCAGACCCGACAATCCGGAGCCTGTCGGCCTCAGTCCTGCGTAACCACCCGCCCGCGCAACGAATTACTGAAGGCTTCGGTGATCAACACATCCACAAACTGGCCTATCAGACGCGAACTGGCCGGGAAGTTCACCGAACGCATGTTCTCGGTCTTGCCGGTCAGCTCATTCGGGTCCTTGCGCGAAGGGCCCTCGACCAGCACGTTCTGTACCGTGCCGACCATGCGCGCGGAGATGCCGGCTGCGTGCTCATTGATATGTGCCTGCAAGCGCGACAGCCGGGCGTGCTTGTCGGCGTCGCTCGTGGTGTCTTCCAGGTCGGCCGCCGGGGTGCCGGGGCGACGCGAATAGATGAAGGAGAAGCTCTGGTCGAAGCCCACGTCCTCGATCAGCTTCATGGTCTTCTCGAAATCGGCATCGGTTTCACCGGGGAAGCCAACGATGAAGTCCGAGCTGATCGAGATGTCCGGGCGGACCGCGCGCAGCTTGCGGATCTTGGCCTTGAACTCCAGCGCGGTGTAGCCGCGCTTCATCGCGCTGAGCACGCGGTCGCTGCCGGCCTGTACCGGCAGGTGCAGGTAGTTGGCCAGTTTCGGCACGTCGCGGTAGGCGTCCACCAGCGAATCACTGAACTCCAGCGGGTGCGAGGTGGTGAAGCGGATGCGGCCGATGCCGTCGATTTCGGCAAGGGTGCGGATCAGCAGGCCGAGGTCGGCAATCTCACCGTCGCCGTAGGGACCGCGGTAGGCGTTGACGTTCTGGCCGAGCAGGTTGATCTCACGCACGCCTTGCTCGGCCAACTGTGCGCATTCCACCACCACGTCCTCGAACGGGCGGCTGACCTCGGTGCCGCGGGTGTAGGGCACCACGCAGAACGAGCAGTACTTGGAGCAGCCTTCCATGATCGAGACGAAGGCCGAGGGGCCCTCGGCGCGCGGTTCGGGCATGCGGTCGAACTTCTCGATCTCCGGGAAGCTGATGTCGACCTGCGGCTTGTTCTGCTCGCGGCGGGCGCGGATCAGCTCCGGCAGGCGATGCAGGGTCTGCGGGCCAAACACAAGGTCCACGTAGGGCGCGCGCTTGACGATGGCTTCGCCTTCCTGCGAGGCCACGCAGCCGCCGACGCCGATGATGACGTCGCGGCCATTGGCCTTGAGCGCCTTCCAGCGGCCGAGCTGGCTGAACACCTTTTCCTGCGCCTTCTCGCGGATGGAGCAGGTGTTGACCAGCACCACGTCGGCTTCTTCGGGGTTGTCGGTCAGCTCCAGGCCCTCGGCGGCGGCGAGTACGTCGGCCATCTTGGTCGAGTCGTACTCGTTCATCTGGCAACCGTGGGTCTTGATATAGAGCTTTCCGCGCGATGGCGAGCCATCGCTGGGCTTGCCGTGCGCGCCGCCGGCAACCGTCGGCCGCTGGCCGGGCAGGGGAATCAGTTCGGGTGTGGTCATTTCAACAGTAGGCACGGCGGAGCCGGCCGTGATCGGCAGGGGAGTTGCTGGCGTCCCGGGCATGGCGCTTATTCCAGACGGGTGGGCGGGCACGCAGCCGCTGGGGCTGCATTCGTAGGCGGCTATTGTATCGGTCCGCGGGCCCGAGCACGAAAGCCGCTGCGTCAAATACTTGGCAAGCCCCGGCGAAGCTGGGAGACTCCCGCCCATGAAGGGGATTTTGGGGATCACCGGCATTCTCGCTGCAGCATTGGTCGCCTCGCCGGCCAGTGCCGGCACGCTGTACAAGTGTGTCGGCAGCGATGGGGTGCCCAATTACGTCAGCAAACGCGTCAGTGGCGCGAGCTGCAGCGTGGTCAGCAGTTATCGGCCGGCCCGCGACGTGCCGCGTTATGTGCCGCCGACCCCGGCGCCCGTCGCCACCCCGGTAGCTGCGGCTCCGGCGAGCCAAGCCAATGACAGTTCGACGGCGGTGGCTGCACAGGCTGCCCCCACCGCAGTGCCACCCACACCAGCGCCAACAACGGCAGGACGGGCGCAGCGGGTGATCAGTGGTCAGGTCTACTCCTATATGAAGGATGGGGTGCGCCACTACACCAGCAGCCGGCCGGCTCAGGTGGCCAACATCGGCGCAGTGCGTACCATCCAGTACAGCTATATCGAGCGCTGTTTTGCCTGCGGCGTGAACTCAAGGGTCAACTTCGGCTCGGTGCGCCTGAACACCCAGGCCTACAGCACCGAGATCGCCTCGGCCGCACGCGAATTCGGCGTTGAGGAAGCGGTGGTGCGGGCCATCATCCATGCCGAATCGGCGTTCAATCCGACGGCGCTCAGCCGTGCCGGTGCCCAGGGCCTGATGCAGCTGATGCCTCCCACGGCGCGACGCTTTGGCGTGTCCGATTCCTATGACGCGGGGCAGAACATCCGCGGGGGCGTGCAATACCTGTCGTGGTTGCTGCGTCGTTTCAATGGCAACCTCACCCTGGCTGCGGCTGGTTACAACGCCGGTGAAGGTGCCGTGGACCGTCATGGCGGTGTCCCCCCTTACAAGGAAACCCAGTACTACGTGCAGCGTGTCGCGCAGTTGGCCGATCGCTACCGTGGCGAGCTGGCCACGCGCCAGTAAGTAGACCCTCGACGTTTCTGTTGCAGCAGGCCGTGACAAATTTCGCGGACTGGTGTTTGATCGCGTTGTGTGACCGTTAAGCGTTCCGCTACACTCGGGAACGATTCGATTCAGAGCGGGATGGCCCCCACCAGACCGCTGGCAGCCTCTAGCTACCTAATCAATATCGGAGTGCCGGATGGCAAACGATGGGGTAAATGATCCAGTCAACACCGGACGTCGGCGGTTTTTGACAGCGACCACAGCAGTGGTCGGGGCAGTCGGCGTTGGTTTCGCAGCAGTTCCTTTCATCAAGTCGTGGAATCCCAGCGCCCGCGCCAAACTGGCCGGTGCCCCGGTGACGGCCGATATCAGCGCGTTGCAGGAAGGCCAGCGGCTGATCCTGGAGTGGCGCGGCCAGCCTATCTGGATCGTCAAGCGTTCCAAGGCCATCCTGCAGGCATTGCCTACCCTGGATGCGCGGCTCAAGGATCCGGAATCCGGCAATAAGGACCAGCAACCGGATTACGTGCTGAAGGCCAATCCCGAGTTCCGCTCGATCAAGCCGGATATCTCCGTGCTGGTAGGTCTGTGTACCCACCTGGGCTGTTCGCCGGAGATGGTGGCCGAGATCCGCCCCGAGCCGTATGACGCACAGTGGAAGGGGGGCTATTTCTGCCCCTGCCACAAATCGCGCTTCGACATGTCCGGACGCGTGTTCCAGGACGTGCCCGCGCCGATCAACCTGCTGGTGCCGCCGCATCACTATGTGGATGACAACACCATCGTCATTGGCGTCGATCCGCAGGGGGCAGCCTGATCATGGCCGACAATATCCTTAGCCGTACCGCCACTGGCGTGGCCAACTGGGTCAACGAGCGTGCGCCTGGGCTGATGCCGGTCTACCGCAAGCACGTCAGCGAGTACTACGCGCCGAAGAACTTCAACTTCTGGTATTACTTCGGCTCGTTGGCGATGGTGATCCTGGTCAACCAGATCGTCACCGGCATCTTCCTGACGATGCACTTCAAGCCCAGCGCGGCCGAGGCGTTCGCGTCGGTCGAGTACATCATGCGTGACGTGGAGTGGGGCTGGCTGATCCGCTACATGCACAGCACCGGTGCCTCGCTGTTCTTCATCGTGGTTTACCTGCACATGTTCCGCGGCTTGATGTACGGCAGTTACAAGAAGCCGCGTGAGCTGGTGTGGATCCTGGGCATGCTGATCTACCTGGTGCTGATGGCCGAAGCCTTCATGGGTTATGTGCTGCCCTGGGGCCAGATGTCGTTCTGGGGTGCCAAGGTGATCATCTCGCTGTTCGGTGCCATCCCGGTGATCGGCAATGGCCTGACCGAATGGATCATGGGTGATTACCTGCCCGGTGATGCCACCCTCAACCGCTTCTTCGCCCTGCACGTCATCGCCATGCCGCTGGTGCTGTTGCTGCTGGTGGTGCTGCACCTCGGCGCATTGCACGAAGTGGGTTCAAACAATCCCGATGGTGTGGAAATCAAGAAGGGTCCCAAGGGCAATCGCTGGTCGCCGACCGCGCCGGCCGATGGCATCCCGTTCCATCCGTATTACACGGTCAAGGACCTGGTGGGTGTCGGCTTCCTGCTGACCCTGGCGGCCTTCATCATCTTCTTCGCGCCGGTGTTCGGCGGCCTGTTCCTTGAGCATGACAACTTCACCGAGGCCAACCGGCTGGTGACGCCGGAGCACATCAAGCCGGTCTGGTACTACACGCCGTACTACGCCATGTTGCGGGTGGTGCCGAACAAGCTCGGTGGTGTGATGGTGATGTTCTCGGCCATCGCCATCCTGTTCCTGGTGCCCTGGCTGGACAAGGCCAAGGTCAAGTCGGTGCGTTACCGTGGCCCGATTTCCAAGGTGATGCTGGGCATTCTGGTGGTGTGCTTCGTCTGGCTGGGGGTGATTGGCTCCGGTCCGGGCACGGCGATCTGGGAGACCTGGGTGGGTCGCGTGCTGACCTTCCTGTACTTCGCCTTCTTCATCACCATGCCGCTGTGGACCAAGATCGACAGCACCAAGCAGGTACCGGACCGGGTGACGACGCATGACTGACAAATGGATTGTGCGGTTGGCCATGGCTGCCGCGATGTTGTTCTGTGTCCCGGCACTGGCCGCAGGTGGTGGCAAGCTGATGCAGGCCGGCAACGATCTGGGCGATCGTGCGTCGCTGCAGCGTGGTGCCCAGGCCTATATGAGCTATTGCTCGGGCTGTCATTCGCTCAAGTACCTGCGTTACTCCCGCATGGGTGAGGACCTGGAGTTGACCGAACAGCAGGTGATGGACAACCTGAACTTCACCGGCGCCGCCTACGGCGAGCAGATCCAGGTGGCGATGCCGCACGATGAGGCGACCAAGTGGTTCGGCAAGATGCCGCCGGACCTGAGCCTGATCTCGCGGGTACGTGGCAGTGACTGGATATACAGCTACCTGAAATCGTTCTATGTCGATGAATCGCGACCGCTGGGCTGGAACAACAGCGTGTTTCCGAATGCCTCCATGCCCAACCCGTTGTGGGAGTTGCAAGGCATGCAGCATGCGATCCATGGCAAGGCCGAGCAGGAAGGCATTGATCCGCCGGTCGTGGGTTTCAAGCTTGCATCACCGGGCAAGGTTGATCCGCGGGCGTATGACCAGACGGTCCGCGACATCACCAATTTTCTCGAATACGCCGGCGAGCCGGCGGCATTGAAGCGGCAGAGCCTGGGTGTGTGGGTGGTGTTGTTCCTGGCCCTGCTCACGTTCCTGGCCTATCTGGTCAAGACCGAGTACTGGAAAGACGTGCATTGAGGTGGGTGCAGGCCGGGGACTGTGCGCAGGGGCCCTTGGCAACTGCGCCTGTGGCTTGGCACACTCGGGTAACCGTGGTCACCGTCGGCAATGTGCTGGCGGGGCCGTAAGGTTGGCGGAATCCGACCGATGGAGAGCCTTTGATGGCGGCGAGTGTGCGTATGCGTAATACCCTGACCTTGTTCTCTGCAAACGACGATGCCCTGTGTCATCGGGTGCGGTTGGTGCTGGCGGCCAAGGGCGTGACTTACGATCTGGTGCCGGTCGACGCGCAGAACCCGCCGGAAGACCTGATCGACCTGAACCCGTATCACTCCGTGCCGACCCTGGTTGAGCGTGAGTTGGTGCTGTATGCGGCTTCGGTGGTCAGCGAATATCTGGATGAGCGCTATCCGCACCCGCCGTTGATGCCGGTCGACCCGCTGTCGCGGGCGCGGTTGCGGCTGGCGATGCTGCGCATCGAGCATGATTGGGTGCCGCAGGTGCAGGCCATTCAGATGGGCAACAAGACCCAGGCCGAGGCGGGTCGCAAGCGTTTGAAGGAGCTGGTGGCACAGTCGGTGCCGCTGTTCAAGGCCTCGAAGTTCTTCCTCAACCCGGAAATGAGCCTGGCCGATTGCGCGATCGCGCCCATCATCTGGCGCCTGGAGTCACTGGGGGTGGCACTGCCCAAGGATGGGAAGGCGATCGAGGACTATGGCAACCGTATCTTCCGGCATCCGGGTTTCGTCCGCAGCCTGACCGACCAGGAAAAGAAGTTGCGCGAACTGCCGGGCTGAGCTGCTGCCGGCTGTATCCGAACTAATCGATCACCGCCGGCAGTCGGTGATCGTGCGTCAATGACGCGTACACTTGTGCCATGACTGAAGAAACTTTCCGGATGAGCAGCCACCGCCCGTATCTGTTGCGGGCGCTGGTGGAGTGGATCAACGACAATGGCATGACGCCGCACGTGATGGTCGATGCTGGAGTCCCTGGCGTGCAGGTGCCGAGCAGCGCGGTCAAGGAGGAGCGGGTGGTGCTCAATATCGCCGAGCGCGCCGTTGTTGGCCTGCATATCGACAATGATGCGGTGAGTTTCACGGCGCGTTTTTCCGGAACCAGTTTCCCGGTATACGTACCCATTGCCGCGGTGCTGGCGGTCTACGCACGCGAGACGGGGCAGGGCATGGCGTTGCCGGACGATATCCCCGGTACTGACACCAGTCCTGACGATGACGATACGCCGCCGACCGATCCGCCTGAGCGTCCGCAGCCAGCCGCAAAGCGCCCGTTCCTGCGGGTCGTCAAATGATTCCACCGCCGCCGCAAGGCGGCGGTTTTGTTTGGGCTCTGTGTAGTGCCGAGCCACGCTCGGCTGGGGCTTTCCACGCGAGGCCAGCAGCTGCTTGCGGGAGCGGCGTCAGCCGCGAAGCCAAGGTTCTGTCAGGTCGTTGGCATGTCCGCAACTTCCCGTGCATCAGCTTCGCGGCTGACGCCGCTCCTGCAAAGGTGCATGCAGTCCGCCAGATGTTTCGGTAAAGCCACTGCCGAGCATGGCTCGGCACTACGGTTCGGGTGTGCTGGTAAGGCCTCTGCCGAGCATGGCTCGGCACTACCGGTTGGATCAGATGTCTTCGGCTTCTTCGGTGCTTTTGCGCAGGCGGCCGATCTGCGCGGCGGCAGGGCCGCTGAAGGAAATCAATTCGCGGCCGCGCAGGACCATGCGGCCGGTGTGACGATCCTGGCCATCATAGGAATAGTCGAAACGGAAGCTGCGCTCGAAGCCAACCCAGCCATTGGGCAGGCGACACAGGCGCAGGCCGGTGCTGTGCACGCTCTGGTCCAGCCATTGCACGTCGGCGGCGCGGCAGGCGTTGCGGCCCAGTTCGGTGGCGCGGTCGGCAGCGGCGCGGGAGCGGTCCCAGAAAGCAAAACCAATCGCGCCGACAATCATCAGGATGAGAAGGGTAGGCATGCACGCACTTTAGGCGATCCGCTCACGCATGCGCAGCTATTTCGTTGGCCGCGAACGCGTGCGCGGGCTTCAGTGGGTGACCGGTGCCGGGATGGGTTCGTCTGGTGGTGGCGGCAAGGGTGCGGTGGAGTTGAACGTCGGCGTTGGGGTGGTCGCGGTCAGCTTCAGCAGCGCTGCCCAGTCCTGTCGGTTGAGGTTGCATTCTTCCTCCTGCCCCGGCGAGCAGCTGGTCTCGACCGGATAACCGGATGCCTGCGCGGCGTTGGCTTTGGGCAGTTCGAGCAGGCCGGTACGGTCAAGCATGAGCTTGCGCATGACCACCGAGTTGGCGACGTTGCCGCCGACCAGGTAAAGCGTGCGGTCCCCGCCCATGTTGGCGCTGACCACGATCTCGCAATGCGATTTCCAGTTGCCAGCGCGGCCACTGCCCAGTGCCTGGATCAGTCCTGCGTAGTTCAAGGTACTGCTGCGGTCGCGCAGGAAGCACAGCATGTCGCCGGGGGCGGGCTTCTCGCTTGCCGGGTCGGCCAGCCGATAGGGCGAGCCATTGCTGCCGCTCTGGTAGGCAGCGCGGATGTAGTCGATATGTCGGGGTGAGCGGGTGAAGCCCGGCACGGCGGCGCGCGCCATCACCCAGGAGATGAAGGCGGCCGACCATGGGTTGTCGATCAGGAAGGCGCGGCAATCGCTGTCGGTATACCGGTTGCCTGCCGGCTGCGCACAGCTGCTGGCGCCGGCGATGGCACCCATCGGGCCAAGCGTGCCGCTATCGCGCCAATAGCCGACAACGCGCTGCCAGGCGATCAGGCCATTGTCGGCCAGATGCTCGTTCTCGGCTTCGGTAACGCCGAGGCTGGCGATGCGGCCCTCACGGTCGATGAAGGGGCGATACCACAACCGGTGTTCACCGCAGGCCGTCGCGACGACGGCTTTGGCGGTTTCGCTCAGGCCATAGCGCGGCGGCACATCACAGGCTTCGGCCGCCATCGCCGGCAGGGCGGGCAGCAGCAGGGTCACGCCGCACAACAGAAATCGATATGCCACAGCAGGCTCCGCGAGGGATATTGGGGGAGTGTCGCAGCGGGGGACGTGTGCGTGCCGTGAGTCAGCCCGGGGGCGGGCCCAGCTTCAGCGACAGATCGATGGCCTGCACGTGCTTGGTCAGCCCGCCAATGGAAATGCAGTCCACGCCATCTTCGGCAATGGCGCGCAGCGTGGTCATGTCGACGCTGCCGGAGACTTCCAGGGGAATCCGCCCGGCCGTGATGCGCACGGCATCGCGCCGCATCGCCGCGCTGAAGTCGTCGATCAGGATGCGCTCGCAACCGGCGGCCAAGGCTTCCTGCAACTGTTGCAGGTCCTCGACTTCGACCACCAGCGGCAGTTTGGGTTGTTGCGCGCGTGCGGCGTGCACGGCAGCGGTCAACGAGCCGGCGGCGCGAATGTGGTTTTCCTTCAGCATCACCGTATCGAACAGGCCGATGCGATGGTTGTCGCCGCCACCGCAGCGCACCGCGTACTTCTGCGCCAGGCGCAGGCCGGGCAGGGTCTTGCGGGTGTCGAGGATGCGTGCCCTGGTGCCGGCTACCGCCGCGACGTAGCCGGCGGTGATGGTGGCGGTGCCGGACAGGGTCTGCAGGAAGTTGAGCGAGGTCCGTTCGGCGCTGACCAGGCTGCGGCTGCGTCCACTCAGGGTTGCCAGCACCGTGCCGGCGCTGACGCGGTCACCTTCCAGTACCCGCCAGTCGATCCGTACCTGCGGGTCCAGCGCACGATGGGTGGCGTCGAACCAGGGGCGGCCGGCGATCACCGCATCCTGCTTGCACAGCAGGTAGGCGATATCGGCGACATCGGGCAGCAGCGCGGCAGTGACGTCGCCGCTGCCGATGTCCTCGGCCAGGGCGCGGGCGACATCGGCGTCAATCTGTTCCTGTGGCGGGGCCAGCGGCGGGTGCGGCAGCATTATTTGGCCGGGAAGTCGGTGATCTGGGCGGTGGCGATGGCTTCGTCGGCCAGCAGCACCGGGATGCCGTCATCGACGCGGAAAACCTGCTTGCGGTCGCCGGTAACCAGGGCTTCGCGCAGGGGCTGGGCCTGAGCGCTGCCGTCGGCGCGGGTCACGCTGCCGGCGCTGATGGCACGGTTGAGGGCTTCCAGGCCGGCGTTTTCCAGCACGAACAGCGGCTGGCGGGTATCGGGGGAAACGAGCAGGTCGAGCAGTTTGCGGTCCATCAGGTCGTGGTCTTGCTGGGAAGACGGCTAGAATACGTCTTTGCAGCAGGTGACGGCCAATGACCCTCGACCACCCCGCGCCGCTAGTCGGCATCGTGATGGGTTCCCGCTCAGACTGGGAAACCATGCAGCACGCCGCCCAGAAGCTTGATGCTTTGGGCGTTCCCTACGAAGTGAAGGTAGTTTCCGCGCACCGTACCCCGGATGTGCTGTTCAGCTACGCCGAGCAGGCGGGCCCGCGTGGTCTGCGCGCGATCATCGGCGGGGCTGGTGGTGCAGCGCACCTGCCGGGCATGCTGGCTGCCAAGACCGCGGTGCCGGTGCTGGGCGTGCCGGTGCAGTCCAAGGCACTCAATGGCATGGATTCGCTGCTGTCGATCGTGCAGATGCCGGCCGGTATCCCGGTGGCGACCTTTGCCATTGGCAACGCTGGCGCATCCAATGCGGCCCTGTTCGCCGCGGCCATGCTGGCGGCCGAGCAGCCGCAGATTGGCGCTGCGCTGGACGCCTTCCGCACGCGCCAGACCGAAGATGTGATGGCTGCGGACGATCCGCGCCAATGATTACGGTTGGCATTCTCGGTGGCGGGCAACTGGCCCGGATGATGGCGCTGGCGGGAGCTCCGCTGGGACTGCGCTTCATGGTGTTCGATCCGGCGGCCGATGCCTGCGCGGGGCAGGTGGCGCCATTGCAGGTGGGCAACTTCGATGACACCCAGGCGCTGGCTGAGTTCGCTGCCAAGGTCGACGTGATCACCTTCGACTTCGAAAATGTGCCTGCGGCGAGCGCGCGCTGGCTGGCCGAGCGCAAGCCGGTGTTCCCGAATCCGGCCGCATTGGCGGTGGCGCAGGACCGGCTCAGCGAAAAGACCTTGTTCCAGGAACTGGGCATCGCGCTGCCGGCATTTGCCGACATCCGCAGCCGGGATGAACTGGCGGCCAAGGTCGCCGAGTTCGGCATGCCCTGCATCCTCAAGACCCGTCGGCTGGGCTATGACGGCAAGGGCCAGTTTCGCATCCGCGAAGCGGCGGATATCGATGCAGCCTGGCAGACGCTGGGCACGCAGGTCGACAAGACCGGGCTGATACTCGAGGGTTTCGTGGCGTTTGACCGCGAAATCAGCGTGGTCGCCGTGCGTGGCCGCGACGGTGAGTTCCGTGCCTGGCCGCTGACCGCCAACTGGCACGTGGATGGCGTGTTGTCAGCCAGCCTGGCGCCGGCGGCGCTGTCTGCCGATCAGCAGGCCACTGCGATCGCCTATGCACGCCGCGTTGCCGAGCGCCTGGATTATGTAGGCGTATTCGCGCTGGAGCTGTTCTGTCGTGGCGATGCGTTGTTGGCCAACGAAATGGCGCCGCGCGTACACAACTCGGGCCATTGGACCAGCGACGGCGCTGAAACCTCGCAGTTCGAGAACCACATCCGCGCCGTACTTGGCCTGCCCTTGGGCGATACCCGCATGCTCGGCCACGCCTGCATGCTGAATTGGCTGGGGCAGATGCCCGACGCCAAGGCCGTGCTGGGCGAGGCTGCCGGTCACTGGCATGACTACGGCAAGCAGGCACGTGAAGGCCGCAAGGTCGGCCATGCCAACCTGCGGGATGACGCCCCGGCGGCTTTGGCGGATGCTTTGTCGCGCGTCGGTGAGGCCTTGGGCCGGCAGGCGCAGGTCGCACCGGTGGTTGATGTCCTGCGTCGCGGCGGCATGACGGCGAGCTAATCATTGCCGGCGTAAGGTTCTCCCGTCCCAACTGGAGAACCTGCCATGCTCGACTGGAACGATTACCGCCGTGAGTTGAAGGGCCGCATCGGTGAGCTGGGCAAGCTCTCGCCGGATACGCTCAAGGGCTATATCACCTTGAGCGGGGCGGGCGCGCAGGCCAATCACCTGGACGGCAAGACCCGCGAGTTGATCGCGCTGGCGGTGGCGGTGACCACGCGCTGCGATGGCTGCATCACCACCCATGTGGACGCGGCCTTGAAGCAGGGTGCCAGTCGCGAGGAGATCGCCGAAGCGCTCGGCGTGGCGGTGGCGCTCAATGCCGGTGCGGCGCTGGTCTATTCGGCGCGCGTGCTGGACGCGGTGGCTGCGCACGAGTGAGGCGGGCGGTGCTTTTGGCTCACTCAGGGAACTTTCAACTCGTCATTCCAGCCTGCGCGAGAATGGCGAGTAGCGGATTTGGTCGCGAAATGCGGAACGCGAACCTGCTGGCTCCAAACAAGTTCAGCGAAGTTGCGCGGCTACAAAATCCCAGTTCACCAGCTTCCAGAACGCCTGTAGAAAACGCGCGCGATCATTCTGGTAGTCGCTGTAATACGCGTGCTCCCATACATCACAGACCAATAGTGGCGTGCTGTCGCCGGTCAATGGGGTGTTGGCGTTGCGGGTGCTGACGATGGCCAGCTTGCCGTCCGGGTGCTGCACCAGCCAGGTCCAGCCCGAGCCGAACACGCCCAGGGCCGCCCGATTGAATTCCTCGCGCAGCTTCTGCACGTCGCCGAACTGGCGATTGATGTGCTCGGCCAATACGCCGTGCGGGTCGCCGCCTGCGCGCGGATGCAGGCACTGCCAGAAAAAGTCGTGGTTCCACGCCTGCGCTGCCGCCTGGAACAGGCTGCCCTGGCTGTTGCGTACGATTTCCTCCAGCGACTGTGCATCCAGCTCGGTGCCGGCGATGCGTGCATTGACCGTCTCCACATAGCCACGGTGGTGCCGACCGTGATGCAGATCCAATGTTTCGGCAGAGATGTGTGGCTGCAGCGCGGTTCGGGAGTAGGGTAGTTCAGGCAGTTGGACGGGCATCGGGCATTCTTTTCGGGGCAGGGCGCCGGGAGTCGGCCGGCTCGGCTTACAATGGTCAACCACGGGAAAGTCTATCCGACCAGGACGGGCCGTTCTTTCGCAGTAGGGAGAATTCGAATGCCGGTGATGGAGCAAATCCAGGCTGAGGTGGAGCAACACCCCCTCGTCCTGTTCATGAAGGGTACGCCGCAGTACCCGATGTGCGGCTTTTCCAGTCGTGCCGTGCAGGCGCTGTTGGCCGCCGGTGCGATCAATCTGCGCACGGTCAATCTGCTGGAGTTCCCGGAGGTGCGCGCCAACCTGCCGCGCTATTCGAATCTGGCTACCTTCCCGCAGTTTTTCATGCACGGCGAGCTGATTGGCGGCTGCGACATCATCCTGGAGCTGCTCGAGTCCGGTGAACTCAAGCGTATCGTTGCCGAGGCCGGGCAAGCGTGAGTGCCCAGCCCCGGGGGGACGTGGGCGCCGACCTGGCTGGTCGGGTAATTCTGATAGCGGGTGCTGCGGGCGGTCTGGGTGCGGCGGCGACCCGGGCCTGCACGGAGGCCGGCGCGACGGTAGTGATGCTGGGCCGCAAGGTCGCCAAGCTCAATCGGGTCTACGACAGTGCCGCACAGCTTGGCCCAGAGCCGATGCTGTACCCGCTGGATCTGGAGGGGGCCAGCCCCGATGACTACGCGGCCCTGGCCGAACGGCTGGAGTCCGAGCTCGGGCGACTGGACGGCGTGCTGCATTGCGCCGCCGATTTCGCCGGGCTGACCCCGTTTGCTTCCGGTGATCCGGCCGCTTTTGCCCGGGCCATCCACGTAAACCTGACCGCCCGTGCCTGGTTGACCCAGGCCTGCCTGCCCTTGCTGCGGCAGCGTGAGGACGCAGCGGTGGTGTTCGCGCTGGATGATCCGCAACGGGTAGGGCAGGCCTATTGGGGCGGTTACGGGGTAGCCCAGTACGGGCTGCGCGGGCTGGTCGAGAGCCTGCACCATGAGCTGCGCAATGGTCCGGTCCGGGTCTGTGGCATGCAGCCGGGGCCGATGCGTACCGGGCTGCGGGCGCGTGCGTTTACCCATGAAGAAGACGCGGCGCCGGTGGATCCAGCCAACTACGCTGCCGCCTGCGTGCAGTTGCTTGCCGCCTCCGGTACGCCGTGGCGAGGAAAGGTGTTGGACCTGGCTCCGTGACGATCCTTTCAGCAGCCCTGCTGTTGTTCCTGATCCTGGACCCGCTGGGCAATATTCCGGTGTTCCTGAGCCTGCTCAAGCCGTTGGCGCCGAAGCGCCAGCGGATAGTGCTGGTGCGCGAGCTGTTGATTGCGCTGGCAGTGCTGATGGCGTTTCTTTGGGGTGGAAAATACGCCTTGGAGCTGATGCATCTGCGCCAGGAGTCGGTGGCCATCGCGGGCGGCATCGTGCTGTTCCTGATCGGCATCCGCATGATCTTCCCGCGCCCGGAAGGGCTGATGGGGGCGGTGCCGGATGGTGAGCCCTTCATCGTGCCGATGGCGATCCCGCTGGTGGCCGGCCCCTCGGGCATGGCGGCGGTGATGTTGATGGGGAGCAATGAACCGGAGCGGTTGGCTGACTGGAGCCTGGCCCTGCTGCTGGCCTGGGGGGCAACCGCCGCGATCCTGATGTCGGCAACCCTGCTTTACAAGCTGCTGGGCGCCCGCGCGCTGACCGCGCTGGAGCGGCTCATGGGCATGTTGTTGGTCGCAATCTCGGTGCAGATGTTGCTGGATGGCCTGGGAACCTATCTGGCGTCAGTCCGCTAACTGCTTGATCGTACGCGGGGAAAACTGCCGCAGCGCAACATCGTTGTCTTATTGCAGTCATAAATTGTCATTACCGTGTTAACCTTATCTTAACCGTTGCGGCTGAAACCGCCTCGGAAGGGACCCCCAAGATTCAAGACGATCAGGCGCTCGGTTGACCCCGGGGCTGATGGATCGCGTTTTTTCTCAATCGCCAACTCGTATCGAGGCTACCCATAATGAATCACCCTCGCATCCGGATGTCCAAGCTCACCCTTGGTCTTGTCGCCGCACTTGCGGCTGCTCCGGCTTTCGCCCAGAACACCTCCGCCGGCGTCGGCGGCCAGGTCACCAACAACGGCGGCCAGCCGGTTGCTGGTGCTGAAGTCACCATCACCCACGTTGAGTCGGGCACGGTCAGCCGCGCGACCACCGATGCGTCGGGTCGTTACAACGCACGCGGCCTGCGCGTGGGTGGCCCGTACACCATCACCATCATCAAGTCCGGTGAAGGCACCAAGACCGAAGAAGGCGTCTACCTGAGCCTGAGCCAGACCAACACCGTCAACGGCACCCTGGGTGGCGATCTTGCCGCTACCAACCTGGAAGCCGTGCAGGTGATGGCCGTGGCCGGTGGTTCGGACGTGTTCAGCGCGAACAAGATGGGTGCCGGTACCTCGGTGTCGCAGCAGCAGATCGAAGCGCTGCCGTCGATCAACCGCAACATCCAGGACTACGTGCGTCTTGATCCGCGCATCAGCCAGAGCGACAAGTCGCGTGGCGAACTGACCGTTGGTGGCCAGAACCCGCGCTTCAACGCCATCCGCATCGACGGCATCAACACCAGCGACACCTTCGGCCTGGAATCCAACGGCTTCCCGACCATGCGTCAGCCGGTTTCGATGGATGCCATCGAAGCCATCAACATCGACGTGTCCAACTACGACACCACCATCACCGGCGCAACCGGTGCTGTGGTCGACGCAGTGACCAAGTCGGGTACCAACGAATTCCATGGCTCGGTCTACGGCACCTACCGTGACAAGGACATGGTGGGTGATCACCCGGTCACCGACGCCAAGTTCACCGGCTTTGAAGACGAGAAGACCTGGGGTGCCACCTTCGGCGGCCCGATCATCAAGGACAAGCTGTTCTTCTTCGCAAACTACGAGAAGTACGAGCGCAGCCGCGCCGCCCAGTCCTACGGCCCGCGTGGCTCCAACGCCACCAACGTGGTCGACATCGATCCGGCCTTCATCGCTGAAGCACAGAAGATCGCCAAGGACGTCTACGGCGTCGACATCGGTACCCTGGACGCTCCGGCTGAAACCAAGCAGGAAGTGGAAGAGTACGCCGTCAAGCTGGACTGGAACATCAACGACGACCACCGCGTCTCGGCACGTTTCTCCAAGCTGGAACAGGTTGATCCGAACCTGGTCGGCAGCAGCCGCTCCACCTCCTACGGTGGTCACGGCATCTCCACCGCCGGTCCGGCGCTGGGCCTGAGCAGCCGTTGGTACGACATCAACAAGGAAGTGAAGACCAACGTCATCCAGCTGTTCAGCGACTGGAACGAGAACTTCTCCACCGAGTTCAAGGTCGGCCGCCGTACCTATGACTCGTTGAGCAACGTCTACTCCAAGCTGCCGCAGATCATCATCGGCGGTGGCCCGGGCAACACTGCAGTTGCTCCGCCGTACCTCAATGCCGGTGCCGACGAATTCCGTCACGGCAACGACATCAGCACCAAGACCACCAATGCCTATGGCGCCGCCAACTGGTACCTGGGTGATCACACCCTGAAGTTCGGTTTCGATTGGGAATCCAACGAAATCTACAACCTGTACGCGCAGAACATCTGGGGCACCTATGGCTTTGCCAACCTGGATGATTTCCGCAATGGCCACTACTGGGTGTATGACCTGAATGCGCCGGTTCCGGGCAAGGGCATGGATTCGGTGGCGATGGAATACAAGCATCGCAACACCGGCCTGTTCGTGCAGGACACCTGGGCGGTCAACTACAACCTGAACCTGATGTTCGGCCTGCGCGTCGACATTCCGGATCTGGACGACGTGCCGGTGCACAACCTGCTGGTGCAGGAGATCTACGGTTATGACAACCGCCAGACCCTGGACAAGGCGTTGGTGCAGCCGCGCTTCGGCTTCAACTACACCTTCGACTACGACCGTCCGACGCAGCTGCGTGGTGGCCTGGGCCTGTTCCAGGGTGCAGCGGCCAATGTGTGGGTGGGTAACTCCTACCAGAACAGTGGTTTCGGTCTGATCGGCTACAACCAGCGCATCACCGCCAACATGACCCAGGCGCAGCGCGAAGCGATCTGGGCGAACCTGCCGGTCTCGCTGGATCCGAACAACCCGACCGTGCCGTCGCCGGCCTCGGGCTACGCGATGATGGTCAACCTGATGGAAAAGGACATCGCACAGCCGTCGGTGTGGAAGGCCAACCTGGCGTTCGATCACGAACTGCCGTGGTACGGCGTCGTGGGCTCGGTTGAGTTGCTGTACACCAAGGTCAAGGATGCGATTGCATTCCAGCGCCTGGATCTGGGCAACGTCAATGCGGTGCGCGGCCAGGATGGTCGTGACATGTACTGGGTGAACCCGTACACCGCGACCGGCGTGCGCGCCGGCAGCAACACCGGCGTCGGCGCTATCGCCGACACCATCCCGGGCTACGAGAACGTGACCGGCTGGCACAACGATGGCGTGATCCTGCTGAAGAACACCGACAAGGGTCGCAGCTACCAGTTCACCGCCAGCCTGAGCAAGCCGCTGACCGACGTCTGGGGCTGGTCGCTGGGTTACACCTACACCGACGCTACCGAAGTCAGCCCGCTGACCTCGTCGCGTGCGATCTCCAACTGGAACAACATCGCCGGCGTGAATCCGAACGACGTGGTTGCTTCGACCTCCAACTACGAGGTCAAGAACCGCTTCACCGGCAGCCTGCAGTTCCGCAAGGCGTTCTTCGGTGACAACTACACGACCTTCTCGATGTTCTACGAAGGCCGTTCGGGCCTGCCGTACAGCTGGCGCTTCCTGAACGACGCCAACGGCGACGGCTACAGCAACGACCTGTTCTACGTGCCGGCTGGCCGTGGTGACGTGAAGTTCGTTGGTGGCGCTTCGATGGAAGATGCGTTCTTCGCATGGCTGGATGGCCAGGAAGGCCTGGCCGGTTACGGCGGCAAGATCGCGCCGCGCAACAGCCAGCGCAATGCCTGGGTCAACACCTTCGACGTGCGTATCAGCCAGGAACTGCCGACCTTCTTCAAGGGTCACAAGGCCGAGATCTGGTTGGACATCATGAACGTCGGCAACCTGCTGAATAAGGACTGGGGACAGGTCAGCTACGCCTCGCCGTTCAGCGACCGCGGTGCTGCAACCTTCAAGGGCATCGACCAGGCAACCGGCAAGTACATCTACGACTTCGATCCGAGCAAGGTCACCAAGGTCAACCTGACCGATTGGGAATCGCGCTGGTCGATGCAGGTCGGCTTCCGCTACAAGTTCTGATCGTTTGACTGATCGGATGTAAACCGAAAACGGCCGGGGCAACCCGGCCGTTTTCTTTTTAATGGAGGGAGCGCTAAAGTCGATCGCCATAGAGGAAGGAGCAGTTGTGGAAATGAGCAAGAATGACGTGGCAGCGAGGGCGCTGCCGGTGCAGGACGCACGCATCTATCCGCGCGGTGGTCTGGACGTGTTGTCGCGGGCGGAAGTGGCGCGGTTGCGCGACGCTTCCAGTGGCGGCATGCATGAGCTGTTGCGCCGGTGTGCGCTGGCGGTGCTGACCAGTGGCAGTGCCTCCGATGACCCGCGCGCTGCGCGCGATCTGTATCCGGACTTCGATGTCCAGGTGACCCAGCAGGATCGCGGCGTTCGCATCGATCTGAGCAATGCGCCGGCGGCTGCATTCGTCGATGGTGAAATCATCCGCGGTATTGCCGAGTTGTTGTTCTCGGTGGTTCGCGACCTGGCCTATATGGCCATCGAACTGGGGCCGGAGTACGCCTCGGACCTGGAGACCTCGGACGGCATCACCAATGCGGTGTTCGGCGTGCTGCGCAATGCGCGCATCCTGCAGCCCAGTGACCCGAACCTGGTCGTATGCTGGGGCGGTCACTCGATCTCGCGTGATGAATACCTGTACACCAAGCAGGTGGGGTATGAGCTGGGCCTGCGCAGCCTGGATATCTGCACCGGCTGCGGCCCGGGTGCGATGAAGGGACCGATGAAGGGCGCCACCATCGCCCACGCCAAGCAGCGCAAGACCAATACGCGCTACATCGGCATCACCGAGCCGGGCATCATCGCGGCCGAGTCGCCGAACCCGATCGTCAACCACCTGGTGATCATGCCGGACATCGAGAAGCGCCTAGAAGCCTTCGTGCGGCTCGGCCACGGCATCATCGTGTTCCCCGGCGGCGTCGGCACGGCGGAGGAGATCCTCTACCTGCTCGGCATCCTGCTGCGCGAGGAGAACAAGGACCTGCCGTTCCCGTTGATCCTAAGTGGCCCGGCCATCGCGGCACCTTACTTCCAGCAGATCGACCGATTCATCCGCCTGACCCTGGGTGACAAGGCGGCCGAACGCTATGAGATCATCGTCGGTGACCCGGTCGGCGTGGCCCGCAAGATGTCGCAGGGTATCAAGCGGGTGCGCGAATTCCGCCTGGCGCAGCGCGATTCGTTCTTCTACAACTGGCAGGTCGACATTCCGTTGGCCTACCAGCAGCCCTTCGTGCCCACCCATGAAGCGATGGCTGGCCTGGACCTGCACAAGGGGCGTCCGGCCCCGGACCTGGCGGCCGACCTCCGCCGCGCGTTCTCCGGCATCGTCGCCGGCAACGTCAAGGAAGAGAGCATGGCCAGGATCGAGGAGTTCGGCCCGTTCAAGATCCATGGCGATGCCGAAATGATGCAGGCCCTGGATGAACTGTTGCGGGCTTTCGTCGAGCAGCGCCGCATGAAGATCTCAGGCGAGTACCATCCCTGTTATCAAGTGGTGGCGTGAACGAACGCCACTGCCTGTCCGCAGGTGGTGGCCTGAATTTGTGATGGAAGAGGACTTTTCATGTCCTCTTCACATTAATTAATTCTTCGTTCTGTCTTTTCCTTGCCTCGCAAGAGGCGTGGTGGCATGCTGCGGACAGCACGCTGGGGAGCGTATTGCATGAGCGGTAAACGGGGAGCAGGTTTCAGCCTGGTCGAACTGATGATCACCTTGGTGGTCTTGGCTATTCTTGCGGCCGTCGCGTTTCCTAACTTTCAGGGCGTGATGCGCTCGAATCAGGTTGCGACAACCACCAACGAATTATTGGCGTCCTTGTCCTTGGCCCGTGCCGAGGCGATCAAGAGCGCCCGCGGCGCGGGCGTGTGCGCCAGTACCGCGGGAGCAGCCTGTGATGGCGCCACCTGGGGCGACGGCTGGATGGTTTGGACGGATGCCAACGGCAACGGTGCGTTCGACGCCGGTGAAGCCGTAGTGCGTGTTTCCCCCGGTAGTCCCAAGGTTGTCGCCGACGACGCCGACCTGGTAATCGCCTTCGATTCGCGTGGGCGTCGCCGTTCGCAGGCCGCGCAGGCCATTGCCCTGCAGCCTGCCGATTGCGGCGGGCAGGCCTTGCTGCGCACGGTGTCCATCAACCAGACCGGGCAGACCAAGGTTGCCAAGGGTGCTTGCCCATGAACAAAGTTCGCCACATGCGCCGCACCTTCGGCAGGCAGGGGCAGGTTGGCTTCACCCTGATCGAAGTGATGATTGCAGTTCTTGTGCTTGGCGTTGGCCTGTTGGGTCTGGCGCTGTTGCAGACGATGAACGTTCGCTTCGTGCAGAGCGCCAATTACCGTACCCAGGCGACCAACCTGGCCTACGAGGTACTTGATCAGGTGCGCGCCAATCGCATCTCCAAGGCTGCGTATGCGGGCAACTACGACGCGTTGACCGCAGATGCGGACTGTGTGGCGCCAACCGGCGCCAATGTGACGCCAGCGTTGTTCCGCAAGGCCTTGCAATGCAGGATCGGCAAGGTGCTTGGGGCTGACAGCACTGCGGCGGTGGTGGTCAACGGAGATGTAGTCACTGTGACGATGACCTGGGATGACGAGCGCTGGCGGGTTGGTGGGAATGATGGGCAGGTTGTTTTGAGGTCGCAGCTATGAGTCGTCTGTCTACCCTCTACCGCATGCGTGGTTTGACACTGATCGAGCTGATGATCGCAATGCTGATCGGCACGATCCTCATCCTCGGCATCGTGCAGGTGTTTGCGAGTTCGCGCGCCGCTTACCAGCTCTCCGAAGGCTTGGCGCGGGTGCAGGAAAATGGTCGCTTTGCAATGGATTACCTGCAACGCGACATTCGTATGGCCGGCCATTTCGGCTGCGTCAATGACCAGGCGATGATGCGGCAGAACCCGCCGGCATTGAGTACGACGTTTGCCGCCGGCGCGCATCCAGCGCTCAATTTTGGCGTATCCATTCAAGGCTATGAGGCGACGGGAACCGGGCCGGGGAGCAATGACGTTTCCTTGTCGGCAACCGGTGCGGCTGACTTTGCGCCGGCCCTGCCTGCGGAGTTCTCCGCGCAGATGGCGGATGCGGTGGCCGGCAGTGACGTGATCGTGCTGCGTTACCTGGCGCCGGAGGGTGTCCCGGTTACTTCGACGACGGGTACGTCCGCGGCGCCGGTGTTCCATTTTGACAGCAGTCGCTGGAGCGTGCTGCAGAGCGGAGTGGCCAATCCCGGTGTTTTCGGCGTGGGCGACTGCATGGGCGCGGCAGTGTTTCAGGCGCAGGCCACCGGAGCGGCGGCGGGCACGGTGACGCTGGGCGCGCCGCCCAACAATACGGTCGCCTTGAGCAAGGTGTTCACGCCTGGCCAGGCGGTGTTGTACCGCGCAGAAAACGCGATTTATTACGTGGCCACCAATGCCACCGGCGGGCGTTCCCTGTACCGGCTACGCTTCCTGTTTGCGCCAAACGCGGCCAACCCCGTGGTCGACAAGGAAGAGCTGGTCGAAGGCGTGGAGAGCATGCAGCTGTTGTTTGGGCAGGATCGTGAGCTCAATGCGAATAATCCGCCGACGGGTTACATCGACCGGCAATACACCGCAGCGGTCATCGAGACCAATTCACCAACAGCAATCGAGAACGCCTGGCGTCGAGTGGGTGCGGTGCAGGTTGGCTTGGTGATGGCCAGTCCCGATCGGGCGGCAGCTGATCAGGCAAGTGCTGCAAACAAGCTCAACGCACTGGGAGTGACGTTTGCGGCACCGGCGGACAGGCGCTTCCGCTCGGTGTACCAGAGCACCATTGCACTGCGGAATCGCCTTTATGGCAATTGAGGGAGCCATGTACAGAATGAGAGGGTTCCGGCCACGGCGCGCGCAGCAGGGTGCAGTGCTCTATATCGCGCTGATACTTTTGATATTGCTTGCCCTTATCGGCATCGTCGGCATGCGGGTCACTGGTATGCAGGAGCGGATGTCGGCCAACTACATGCGCACCAATCAGGCGTTTCAGCAGGCAGAGATGGCTGCACGCGTCATCGAAACAAACATCCAGACCGCCATTGACGGCGCCAGCGGCACTTATCCCGCCAATCAGGAAATCTGTTCGCCGGTGTTCGATCCGCTGACCTGGGCAGAAGGCATCTCCGCTGCCAGCGCGACCTACACCCGGCGGATTGACAAATGTTTTGCGGCGTCCAGCCTCAAACTCGGCGCGAAGCAGAGCGAGCAGACCGGCAATATCTACGAAGTCACAGTGTTGTCCAGCGACGACCCTGCAAATGCCTCCGCTACGGCGGTCATCGACACGATCTTTATCCCATGAACATGAAACGTCGTCTCTCATCCGTGGCCGGATCAAAGTGGCTCAAGATCGGTGGTGGCCTGGGGGCCATCGGTGGCTTGCTGCTGGTGGTGTCGAACCTGCCGGCAGCGTTGGGTGATTACAACCTGTCGCAGTCGCCGCTGTATCTGTCGCAATCGCAGCCGCCATTGATGATGATGGTGATGTCGCGCGACGAGCAGCTGTTCAACAAGGCGTACAGCGACTACACCGATCTCAATCCCGACGATAACGACGGCATCGAAACCACGTACAAGAATTCGTTCGAGTATGCGGGGTACTTTGATTCGAAGCTGTGTTACGCCTATACCACGTCGTCTTCCACGTTCAAGGCGACGGGTCCGGCCAATGGGCACTATTGTGACTCGGCGACTGGCCGCTGGTCGGGCAATTTCCTGAATTGGGCGACGATGAGTCGTCTGGATATTCTGCGGCAGGTGCTTTACGGCGGCCAGCGCAGCACGGATACCAACAACAAGACTGTTCTTGAACGTGCGCCCATTCCCAACGATCTGCATGCCTGGGTCAAGGTATACAGCGGTTCGGATCTGAGCAAGCTGACGCCGCAGACCGAGAAGATCGTTTCCATCTGCAATGCGACGACAAGCAGTGGTGGTGCGCCACTGATGCAGGTCGCGGCGGGCAATACGGCGTACACCGAATGGGCTTCGACGGCCGGCTACCAGTGCGGCGCGCCGCGCTCTGGCGAGGCGAAGAACGATGCGCCCTCCAGTGCAACCAACATGACGGTTCGGGTGGAGGTCTGTGATCCAGCCGCCGCGGCGGCCACCGCGAATCGACGCGAATCTTTCTGTCGCAAGTACAGTGACGGCAGTGCGGATTCCTATAAGCCGGCGGGTCTGCTGCAGGAATATGGAGAGAGTGGACGGCTTCGCTTCGGCCTGATTTCCGGCACCTATGCCAATCCCCGCGATGGTGGCGTGCTGCGCAAGAATATCGGCAAGCTGGCGGGTAACAGTACGGGGAATTGCACGGCGGGCTCGGGCGATGAGATCAACCTCTCGACAGGGCAATTCTGTACTGAGAACACCAATACCGTTGGCAGCGTCATCCAGACCATTTCGAATTTCAAACTCGAAGGCTGGAACTACAGCAACAACTGGGATGGCTGTAATTCCTATGGCATCTTGAATCGACAGGGTGACAAGACGCTCACCGATCCGGGCAATGGCAGCTACAAGTGCAGCGCCTGGGGTAACCCCTTGGCGGAGATGTATTCCGAGGCACTGCGCTACTTCGGCGACATCGGAACGACGCGAACCGCAGCCTACAGTGCAAGTGGTGATCAGGCCGGTCTGCCGACGTCGGTGGCCTGGCTTGATCCCTATCGCGCGCCCTCGGCGGGCGGCAACTCCTACTGCGCCGCTTGCAACATCCTGGTGATGTCGTCGGGCTTGCCGTCGTTTGACAGCGACAACGTGCAGTCGGTTCCCCGTCTGCAGAGTGCGGCTGCGGCAACAACGGCGGTAGGTGCTGCAGAAGGGATCAACGGTCATGCCTATTCGATAGGGCGCGTCGGGGAAACGCCGCGTTACACCTCCCTGCCTACGCATGAAGATATTTGTACCAGCAAGAACGTCACCGATCTGGGCTTGGCGCGAGGCATCTGCCCCGATATTCCTTCGATGGAGGGTAGTTACCTGCTGGCTGGCCTTGCCTATGCGGGCGCTACTACTGATCTGCGACCGGGGCTGCAGGGCAAGGACGACACAACGCACAAGGTGACAACGACCACCTATGCGGTGGCGATGGCGGAGACGCTGCCCAAGTTCGATATTGCCTTGCCTGGCGGCAAGATTTCGCTGGCGCCGCTATGCCAGGCCAACAACTCGGGCACGGCAACTGCTGCCACCAGCAACTGGCGCAGCTGCTTCCTGGGTTCCGTTGGTGTTGGTGCGAAGACTGCCACCGTGTCGCCTAACCACGTGTACGGCAGGGCGCTGCGCACGGATGGCAAGGCGGGTAGCTTCTCGTTGGTGTGGGAAGACTCGCTGTGGGGCAACGACCACGATAACGACGTGGTGTCGATGCTGACTTATTGCATCGGTGCCACCTGTGACGATAAAACCAACCCCAAGAATACAACCACCACCAAGGACATCTGCTGGCGCGCCGATGGTGGTGGTTGCACCGCCGGTCAATTGAATGTGGGCGACAACGAGGTTCTGATCCGGATCGAGAATCTTTCCGCCTATGCCGGCAACGCAATGCTCACCGGCTATTCGATCTCGGGTTCGAACAATGACGGTGTCAAGCGCCTGCTGCTGCGGCCGGGCGACAACAATGGCTCTGTGCTGAGCACGACCGATGCCGCCCCAAATTCCTGGACCAAGGCGCAGGTGTTGCGCTTCCGGTTGGGGACCTCGTCCACCGGCGCATTGGAGAGTCCGTTGTGGTACGCCGCCAAGTACGGCGGCTTCAATGACAAGAACAGGAATGGCATCCCCGACGCGGGCGAGTGGGACTCGATCAAGGCCGGGTCACCGGACAATTACTTCCTGGCGCGCAACCCGGCGGAGCTGGGCAAGCGCCTGGGCGATATCTTCGAAGCCGCGGCTGGCAGCAACTCCAAGGTCTCGGGCGGCTCGGCGGGTGCGCGCATCTCTACCGACTCGCTGACGGTCACGGCGGGTTTCAACGTGCCGATCGACTCGAACGACTGGACCGGTGATGTCTCTGCAACCCGCGTCGCTGCCGACGGCACCGACGGTGCTGTGCTGTGGAGTGCGGCGGCCAAGCTGGACCCGAGTGCACGCCGTATTTACATGGTGAAGACCGCCAACAACGTCGATGGCAGTGGTGCGAATGTGCCTGTCACCGCAGGTGCATTCACCAGCGCCAATGTTCCGGGCACAACGCGGGAGCAGAAGCTGGCGGCAATGGGACTGGAGACAATCCCGACCTGGTTCGGATCGCGCACGGTCGATACGCTTATCGGCTATCTGAAGGGCGGTGCGGTTGCAGGTTTGCGCACGCGCTCCTCGCTGATGGGGGATGTCGTGAATTCGTCGCCGGTAGTGGTCACGCCGCGCGATGACTATGGGTTTGGTGCATGGGCAGGGCAGACCGATCTGGCCTGGAAAAACGGGTTGGGGGTGAGTTACAAGACCTTCCTTGCCTCCAAGCTGTCCTCTGCAAAGCCGATGGTTTACGTGGGCGCCAACGACGGCATGCTGCATGCGTTTGATGCATCCAACGACACCAATGGCGGTGTGGAGCGGTTTGGCTTCATTCCATCCACGGCGTTGTCGCATATGGCGGAGCTGGCCAATCCCAGCTACGTGCACCGCTACTACGTCGACGGCCTGATCGCGACATCGGACGTCTATTACGGCAGCAGTTGGAAGACCGTGCTGGTGGGCTCCACCGGCGCTGGCGCCGCCTCGGTTGCGCCATCGGCGACGGTTGGCGGGTTTGGTTCGATGTTCGGCCTGGATGTATCGGCCCCCACCACCTTTGATCAGACCAAGGTGCTTTGGGAGATTACCGGCAAGAATGACAGTGACATGGGCTTCGCGCTGGGCAAGCCTGTCATCGTGCCGATAGCCAGCGCCACTGGCGTCCGCTTCGTGGCGATCTTCGGCAATGGCGTCAACTCGGCCAGTGGCCGTGCTGTGCTGTTCGTGGTCGATATCCAGACCGGCGAAATACTGGCCAAGCTGAGGCCTACCGATGCGGCATACGCCGGGCGCAATGGTGTGATGAATGTCGCGGCGGTATCGCTGAACAACAGCAGTGGCTTGGCGGACACTGTTTATGCCGGCGACATGCAGGGAAATATCTGGAAATACAACCTTTCCAGCCCGACGCCGAGTGCGTGGTCGGTGGCCTTCTCGGGTACGCCGTTGTTCACTGCGGTCAAGGATGGCGTGGCACAGCCGATTACCGGCGGTATCGAGGTTGCGGCGGGCCCGGGTGGTGGCGTCAGCCTGTTCTTCGGTACCGGCCGCTACTTCGCGGTAGGTGACAATACCGGCGGTACCGGATTGCCGGTGCAGAGCCTCTACGGCATTACCGATGATCTTTCGACAACCGCCATCACCACCGGTCGTGACGCACTGGTTGGACAGGCGGTGATGGCGGCTACTGCGTCCGGTGGGCACGAGATTCGAGGCGTGACCAATAACCCGGTCAGTTATGTCAGCAAGCGTGGCTGGTATGTCGACCTGAAGGTTGTGACCGGCAACGCGGTCGGTGAGCGCTTCATCGGTACGCCGAGCATCCAGAACGGCAAGGTGTTCTTCACGACTTTCACGCCGGGTGAGGCGGCGTGCTCGGCGGGTGGCGGCGTGAACTGGCTGTACGGTCTGGATATCCTTTCCGGTGCAGGTGGCTTGTCCGGGCTGAGTTTGACGCCCGGTGGTGACCCGATGTGCACCGGGAACTGCGGTGGTGTTTCCCTGAACAACGCGGACAACCCGACATCACCACCCGTGAAGGACTCGAGTATTTTCGTGCCGAAACTTGCGCCATGCGACCCGACGGATCCGGCCTGTACGCTGGACAAGCAGATCCAGAGTGAAATGTGCACCTTCGTCCTGCGCGCTGTTGGTGCGCCGCCGCTGTACATGCCGCGGCCGTGTGGGCGACAGTCTTGGCGTCAGGTCCGGTAACGGGGGATGAAAATGAATTCTGGTTTCGCGTTGAAGAAGGCCGTCCGTGGCTTCACCCTGATCGAACTGATGATCGTGGTCGTGGTGATCGCGGTACTCGCCGCGATCGCCTATCCGTCCTATCAGGAGTACGTGCGCAAGGCGCGGCGTACGCAGGCCAAGGCGGACATCCTCGAGTACATGCAGTTGGCCGAGCGCTATCACACGGTCAACAACACCTATGTTGGGTTCACATTGTTGGCGGATCAGCAGCGTTCACCGCGCGAAGGTGGCACAGCGTGGTATACGATCGCCATCAACCCGGCGGCAACCGCCAATGCCATCACGCTGGTGGCAACGGTTTCGGCGAGTACGGCCCAGGCCAAGGACAAGTGTGGCAATCTCTCCATCACCCAGGCGGGTGCCAAGGGCAACACCAAGGGGTCGACGGCGGATTGCTGGTGATCCTGGTGTTGCCCTCCGCGGTTTGACTCTGTAGAATGCGCACCTCGCCCGAATAGCTCAGCCGGTTAGAGCACTTGACTGTTAATCAGGGGGTCGTTGGTTCGAGTCCAACTTCGGGCGCCATTTTTGAAAAGACCACGAGTGATCGTGGTCTTTTTTTATGTGCAGGGTTCTGGCTGGCGAGGGCGCTCACTGCGCGTGCGGCCAAGGTTGTTTATCACCACTTTTCCCTGCAACTGGCCTGCGTGGCAGAAGTAGAAGGTAGTGTTGCTACCCGCGCTGCGACCATCGGCTTGGAAGCGAATGCGCTTGCGCGAGGTGCCTGTCCTGATCGTCGCGCCAGCGGGCAGGGGTTCTTGGGGCGTGGCGAGCAGGACGTCGGCAGGTGATCCCGGCTGTGCTTTGCGGCCGCCGTCCAGGTACATGAGGCGGCCGCTGCTCCAGTCGCTGTCTGTCCGGCACAACACGCCATCCCGGCTTGGACACAGGCTGACGGGGGTGCTGCGGGTTATTGCGGTGCTGCGGGCCATGGCGAGTTGTGCATGCAGGAGCAGCATCTGTTGCCGAATCCGTTGCTGGGTCAGCATCTGTGTGGTGTGGGGCAGTGCAATGGCGGCCGTCAGCATCAGGATCGCCACGCAGATAAGTATTTCCAGCAGGCTGATGCCAGCAGAGGCTGAACGGCTGCCGATTTGCGCTTTCATGGTCGTTCATTGCCCGCAGCTGGGCGATCATCATCGTCAGCCGGCGTGTTTCGGCCCATCGTCCAAGCCCGGGATGAATCGTAGGTAGCCGGGATGGCGGGCTGTCACGCTGGCGCTGGATATACTGAGGGGTCACTTGAGGTCCCTTCGCCATGTCAGACGACAGCTTCCAGCTCGTATCGCCGTATTCGCCTGCCGGCGACCAACCGGCCGCCATCGAAAAGCTGGTGGCCAACTTCGAGGCCGGTATCGCCAAGCAGACCCTGCTGGGTGTGACCGGTTCCGGCAAGACCTACACGATTGCCAATGTAGTACAGCAGGTGCAGCGCCCGACGCTGGTGATGGCGCCGAACAAGACCCTGGCGGCGCAGTTGTACGGCGAGTTCAAGGCGTTCTTCCCGAACAACGCGGTGGAGTACTTCGTCAGCTACTACGATTACTACCAGCCCGAAGCCTATGTGCCGTCGTCGGACACCTTCATCGAGAAGGACAGCTCGATCAACGAGCACATCGAGCAGATGCGTCTTGCTGCGACCAAGACCCTGTTGTCGCGGCCGGATGCGATCGTAGTGGCGACGGTGTCGGCCATTTACGGCCTCGGCGCGCCGGAAGACTATCTGTCGCTGCGCCTTATCCTGTCCAAGGGCGAGCGCATCGACCAGCGTGACCTGATCAAGCATCTGACCCAGCTGCAATACACCCGCAACGAGTACGAGCTGCAGCGCGGCACCTTCCGGGTGCGCGGTGAGGTGATCGATGTGTTCCCGGCCGAGCTGGACAGCGAGGCGCTGCGCATCGAGTTGTTCGATGGTGACATCGAGCAACTGAGCATGTTCGACCCGCTGACCGGCGAAAGCCTGCGCAAGATGCAGCGCTACACCATCTATCCGAAGACCCATTACGCGACCACGCGTGAGCGTGTGCTGGCGGCGGTCGAGACCATCAAGGTCGAGCTGAAGGAGCGGCTGGAGCAGTTGTACGCGCAGAACAAGCTGGTCGAAGCGCAGCGTCTGGCGCAGCGCACCCAGTACGACCTGGAAATGATGGCAGAGGTTGGCTATTGCAACGGCATCGAGAACTACTCGCGTCACCTCACCGGCAAGGCGGCTGGCGATCCGCCGCCGACCCTGTTCGATTACCTGCCACCGGATGCGTTGCTGGTCATCGACGAATCGCACGTGACCATTCCGCAGATCGGTGCCATGTACAAGGGCGATCGTTCGCGCAAGGAAACCCTGGTCGAATTCGGCTTCCGCCTGCCTTCAGCGTTGGACAACCGTCCGCTGCGCTTCGAAGAGTGGGAGGCACGTTCTCCGCGCGCCATCTATGTGTCGGCGACGCCGGGTCCGTACGAACTTCGCGAGTCGGGCGATGACATCACCGAGCTGGTGGTGCGCCCGACCGGCCTGATCGATCCGCAGGTGGAGATCCGCCCGGTTGGCACCCAGGTCGATGATCTGATGTCGCAGGCGACTGAGCGCATCAAGATGGGCGACCGCGTGCTGGTCACCACCTTGACCAAGCGCATGGCCGAAAACCTCACCGAGTACCTGGGTGAACACGGCATCCGCGTGCGCTACCTGCACTCGGACGTGGATACGGTGGAGCGCGTGGAAATCATCCGCGACCTGCGCCTGGGCAAGTTCGATGTGCTGGTTGGCATCAACCTGCTGCGCGAAGGTCTGGACATGCCCGAGGTGTCGTTGGTCGCGATCCTCGATGCCGACAAGGAAGGCTTCCTGCGTTCAACCGGCTCGTTGATCCAGACCATCGGCCGTGCGGCCCGCAATGTGCGAGGCAAGGCCATCCTGTATGCCGACAAGATCACCCGCTCGATGCAGGCGGCGATCGATGAAACGGATCGACGCCGGCAGAAGCAGGTGGAGTACAACGAGGCGCACGGCATCGTGCCGCAGTCGGTGATGCGGCCCATCGTCGACATCCTGGAAGGCGCGCATGAGGAAAGCTCGCCCAAGTCCAATGCGAAGGGCAAGGGTCGGCGCGTGGCTGAGCCCGAGGCGGATTACCTGCCGCTGGAGCCGGCCAGGCTGGCGGCACGCCTCAAGGAGCTGGAGCAGGCGATGTACCAGCACGCCCGCGATCTGGAGTTCGAGGATGCTGCGCGCATACGCGACCAGATCCACCGCCTGAAGGAAGCCAATCTGGGCTGAGGCGGCCCGGTGTGAAATATTTCCAGAAAACGGTTGTTCTTCGTGAAGAGCAGGGTTAAGATACGCGCCCTCGCAACGCTTAATTGTTGTTGAGAAGGGCGGTTAGCTCAGCGGTAGAGCACTACCTTGACATGGTAGGGGTCACAGGTTCGAACCCTGTACCGCCCACCACTTCCTCGGGAAGTGGCCACGAAAGCCCGGCACCGGCCGGGTTTTTTGTTTCCAGGTGATGTTATGCGTTGCAGTACGGCTGATTCGGCCCTTGTGACGTAGAAAGGCTTCAAACGGGCGGTTAGCTCAGCGGTAGAGCACTACCTTGACATGGTAGGGGTCACAGGTTCGAACCCTGTACCGCCCACCACTTGAAACCACGCACCAGCGACGGTTTCGGTGGATTCACGTGACGAACGAATCAGGCCTTCTGGCCTCGCACTCGTACTCCGCCTATCCCGGCAGATCCGGGTATCTCTTGGTTCAGCAAGACCCTTGTGGTCACTCTTCCTGCGCGTCTCGCAGTGCGCTGGATTGCGCGTTGGGCGATGTCGTGTGTGGGTCCCTCGCTACGCCTGTCGCGACAGCGCCTTCATCCATTGCACGGGAGTATCTGTTCGCCTGACGCTGCGAGGTTCACTGGTGTTGGCGGTGGCTGGGTGCCGCGTGCGCTGCTATCCGTTGGCCTCGTCCCGTTGGCTGGCTGGTTGCCCTGTTGAATGTTCGTTGAGGTGGCGTGATGTCCAGTCGTAGGCAGTTTCTTGCCCAGCTTTCTGTTGGTGTTGGTGCGGCGGCATCCGTGAAGATCGGCATGTCTGCGCCGCTGGTGGCGATGGCCGAGTCGCAATGGCGCATGCCCGCGGAGGAGGCGCCGCAGGCGCGTGTATTCCTCGCCTATGCCGCATCCAGGGCGGTCTGGCGCGACTGGGCCGGCCCGGTGAACAGGACGGTTGCGCTGCTCGCCAGGACGATATCGCGCTATCAGCCTGTCACCATTCTGTGTCGCCAGGCGCAGGAGGCGGAGGCCCGGCGCGCCTGCGGCACTGCCAATATCCACTACATGCCGATGCCGCTGGATGACATCTGGGTGCGCGATTACGGCGGCTGTTTCGTGTTCGGGCCTGATGCGCAGCTCGGACTGGCTGATTTCAACTTCAATGGCTGGGGGCGCAAGCAGGCCTTCGCGGCCGATACTGCCGTGGCGAAGACCTTGAGTGGTGATCTGCAGGCACGCTACATACGCAGTCGCCTCATCGGCGAAGGTGGTGGTATCGAGGTGGATGGTGATGGCACGGCGATCATCACCGAGAGTTGCTGGGTCAACGACAACCGCAATCCGGGCATGAGCAGGGCGCAGATCGAGGCTGAATTGAAGTCGCTGCTCGGCCTGCGCAGGATCATCTGGTTGCCGGGGATCAAGGGGCAGGACATCACCGATGCCCATGTTGATTTCTATGCGCGCTTTGCCTCGCCGGGCGTGGTCGTTGCCAACCTGGACAACGACCCGGATTCCTATGATTTCGCGGTTACCCGGCGTCATCTGGAGATTCTGGAGGCAGCCACCGATGCGGCCGGGCGCCGGCTGCAGGTGCATACCCTGTCACCCCCGCAGGCGCCGCGCGACAACATGTATACGCGTGAGGCTGACTATGCAGCGGGCTATATCAATTTCCTGCCGATCAATGGTGCGGTCATCGCTCCCGAGTTCGGTGATGCCGAGGCGGATGCGCGCTGCAGGGATCTGCTGAAGTCGCTCTATCCGGGGCGTGAGATCGTCCAGCTCAATATCGACCCGATCGCTGCCGGTGGTGGCGGCATTCACTGCGTGAGCAAGAATCTTCCGGTTTTCGGCGGGGCTCAGCACCAGCTGGATGCGGCTGGGCACTGAGGATCCGTGTATGTCCGGCCGCTTCGATGGGGTTGGCTGGCCCGTCGGTTGCAGGCGGCAGTGGCTGTGGAGGCCTTCTCGTGGTTGCCGGTTTCACGGGCTTTGCCGGGTTTTCGGGGTGGTGCGGGGTGGCTTGGCCGGCGTGGCTGGGGTGCCTTGATTCCGGTGAAGTCCGGCTGCGAAGGCCGGGGTTCAGGCTTCTGGCGCTGAGGGTGGCATGTGGCGCGGAGAGCCCCAGAGCAGGTTTGCCCTGATTGGTTTAATATCTCCATGACGACCCCTCCGGCAACCAAGGTGGCCCGCGCGAAACGCCGGCCGAGCGTGTGACATGAGCACTACCATCGCCCACTGCTGATCTCCGCCACCGCCCTGATGCAGGCGCCGTCGTGGCGCTTTTTTATTGCCCAGAATTCCGTGAATCCCGTGAAATCGCGCCTGTTGGCGTTGTTTCCAGCCCGCCCGGCGGGCCGTGACCTTTGGTGAACCCCATGATCAACATCACTCTCCCAGACGGCAGCGTCCGTCAGTTCGAAAACCCGGTCAGCGTCATGGACGTTGCCCAGTCCATTGGTGCGGGCCTGGCCAAGGCCACCATCGCCGGCGCCGTGGACGGCGTGCAGGTCGATGCCAGCGACGTGATCGATCACGACGCTTCGCTGCGCATCATCACCGCAAAGGACGAGGAGGGCGTGGAGATCATCCGCCACTCCTGCGCCCACCTGGTCGGTCATGCCGTGAAGCAGCTGTACCCGGACGCCAAGATGGTGATCGGCCCGGTCATCGCTGAAGGCTTCTACTACGACATCTACAACGAGCGCCCGTTCACGCCGGAAGACATGGCGGCGATCGAGAAGCGCATGGGCGAGCTGATCGCGCAGGACTATGACGTGATCAAGAAGGTCACGCCGCGCGCGGAAGTGGTCGAAATCTTCAAGGCGCGCGGCGAAGACTACAAGCTGCGCCTGATCGAGGACATGTCCGACGACATCACCGCGATGGGCATGTACTACCACCAAGAATACGTGGACATGTGCCGCGGTCCGCACGTGCCGAACACGCGCTTCCTGAAGTCCTTCAAGCTGATGCGCATCTCCGGTGCGTACTGGCGTGGCGATGCCAAGAACGAGCAGCTGCAGCGCATCTACGGCACCGCCTGGGCCGACAAGAAGCAGCTCGAGGCCTATATCAAGCGCATCGAAGAAGCTGAAATGCGCGACCACCGCCGCATCGGCAAGCAGCAGGACCTGTTCCACCTGCAGGAAGAAGCGCCGGGCCTGGTGTTCTGGCATCCGAAGGGCTGGTCGATCTGGCAGGTCGTCGAGCAGTACATGCGCAATGTCTACCGCCAGAGTGGTTACGGCGAAGTGCGTTGCCCGCAGATCCTTGACGTCAGCCTGTGGAAGAAGTCCGGTCACTGGGACAACTACCAGGACAACATGTTCTTCACCGAGTCGGAGAAGCGCACCTATGCGCTGAAGCCGATGAACTGCCCGGGCCACGTGCAGCTGTTCAACCAGGGGCTGCACAGCTATCGCGACCTGCCGATCCGCTACGGCGAGTTCGGTGCCTGCCATCGCAACGAGCCGTCCGGCGCGCTGCACGGCATCCTGCGCGTGCGTGGTTTCACCCAGGACGATGGCCACATCTTCTGCACCGAGAGCCAGGTCGAAGCCGAAGTGACGGCCTTCCACCAGCAGGCGCTGGCGGTGTACAAGGCGTTCGGCTTCGAGGAAATCCAGATCAAGATCGCGCTGCGTCCGGAATCGCGCCTCGGTGACGACGAAACCTGGGACAAGGCCGAGGGTGCGCTGCGTACCGCGCTCTCCAGCTGCGGCGTCGAGTGGCAGGAACTGCCGGGCGAGGGCGCGTTCTACGGCCCGAAGATCGAGTACCACCTGAAGGATGCCATCGGCCGTACCTGGCAGCTGGGTACCATGCAGGTCGACTTCATGATGCCGGGTCGCCTCGGTGCTGAATACGTGGACGAGAACAGCCAGAAGCGTCATCCGGTGATGCTGCACCGTGCGATCGTGGGCTCGATGGAGCGTTTCCTGGGTATTCTGATCGAGCAGCACGCCGGCGCGTTCCCGACCTGGCTGGCGCCGGTGCAGGTGGTGGTGGCCAATATCACCGACGCCCAGGCCGATTACGTCGACGAAGTTCGCAAAAGCCTTGCAAATCAAGGCTTCCGGGTTGACGCCGATTTGCGCAACGAGAAGATCGGCTATAAGATTCGCGAGCATACGCTGCAGCGCGTACCGTACCTGCTGGTCGTGGGCGACCGCGAGAGGGAGAACGGGGCCGTGGCGGTACGCACGCGGTCCGGTGAAGACCTTGGTTCGATGTCGGTTCAGGCCTTCGTCGAGCGGCTGCAGGCAGAATTGAAGCATTGAAGTAAGTAGGGCCCCGGCCCCGGCGGACACTCCGCAGGGCCGGTACTAATCCACTTGGAGATTGCAATATCAGTATCCCTGACAACAAACAGAACCGCCGTAATCAGGAAATCCGGGTGCCGCGCGTACGCGTGATCGGCAGTGACGGTGAAATGATTGGCGTGTTGTCGCGCGACGAAGCGCTGTCCATGGCCGAAGATGAAGGCCTGGACCTGGTTGAAATCCAGCCTCAGGCCGATCCGCCTGTCTGCAAGATCATGGACTTCGGCAAGTTCAAGTTCGAGATGCAGAAGAAGGCCAATGAGGCCAAGAAGAAGACCAAGCAGGTCGAGATCAAGGAAGTGAAGTTCCGTCCGGTCACGGACGAGGGCGACTACCAGATCAAGCTGCGCAACATGCGTCGTTTCCTCGAGGACGGCGACAAGATCAAGGTCAACATCCGCTTCCGTGGCCGCGAAATGAGCCATCAGGAACTGGGTCGCGAGATGGCCAACCGGATCGAGGCTGATCTGGGTGAGGAAATCGTGATCGAGTCCCGTCCGCGCCTGGAAGGCCGGCAGATGGTCATGATGATCGCGCCGAAGAAGAAGTAAGCCGTCGGCCTCCGGGCCTGCTGCTTTGCTGAACAGGGAGGGGCTTCGGCTACCTCCCTATTTGCATGCCTGTTCAGCCAATTTGAGTGCCAGCCCGCTTGCGGTTTGCAAGTGGCTGGTGCACAAGGCATAATGGGCGGCCCGGTTCGCCGGGTTTGTTGTTTGCTTCACCCCAGGACCTGCCTGCCTCCAGTGGGAGCGCGGGCTTTTGACAGACAAGGGCAAGGATGGAAAGTGTGGGGCAGCCCACCGCCCAGTCAGTAAAGAGACCATCAAGGACATAGCAATGCCCAAGATCAAGACCAACCGGGCGGCGGCCAAGCGTTTCCGCAAGACCGCCTCCGGCAAGTACAAGTGCGGTCACGCCAACCGTAGCCACATCCTCACGAAGAAAGCGACCAAGCGGAAGCGTAACCTGCGTCAGACGAATCACGTCCGCGCAGAAGACGCAGGCCGTCTGGACCGTATGCTTCCCTACCTCTGAGGACTGAACCATGGCACGAGTAAAGCGTGGTGTGCAGGCGCGCCGCCGCCACAAGAAAGTATTGGATCTCGCCAAGGGCTATTACAACGCCCGTCGCAAGGTCTTCCGCGTTGCCAAGCAGGCAGTCATCAAGGCACAGCAGTACGCCTACATTGGCCGTAAGCAGAAGAAGCGCAATTTCCGTTCGCTGTGGATCACCCGCATCAATGCGGCTGCCCGCATCAACGGCCTGAGCTACAGCCGTTTCATGAACGGCCTGCTGAAGGCTGGTATCACCCTGGACCGTAAGGTTCTGGCTGATATCGCCGTGCACGACGCAGCCGGTTTTGCCGCTCTGGCAGAAAAGGCCAAGGGCGCACTGGCGGCATAAGTTCTTCCTGCAGCAGTTGTAGCGTTCACGCGCAGCGGCTGTGGTGAGACAATGCATGGGGAAGGGCGCAAGTCCTTCCCCATTCTTTTTTGTGCTGGTTGCCGCTGCCGCTGCCGATGGCTGCGCGGCGGTCAGCCACTGGTGGCGACGGGGGTCGGCCCGGCGCGTACCGCGTAGGCAAGCCGGCCAGAGGTTTCGTCGATCCCATGAGTGACATCCAATCCTTGACCGCGCAGGCGCTGGCCGATGTAGCCGCGGCGCAGAGCCCGGAAACGCTGGAAAACCTGCGTGTTTCGCTGTTGGGCAAGAGTGGCAGCATCACTGCCCAGCTCAAGCAGCTTGGCGCCTTGCCGGCCGAGGAGCGCAAGGCGGCAGGCGAGGCGATCAACATCGCGCGCGATGCCGTGTCCTCTGCCTTGGGTGAGCGCAAGACGCTGCTGGAAAACGCCGCGCTGGATGCACGCCTGGCCTCTGAAAGCATCGATGTCACCTTGCCGGGCCGTCATGGCGAACGCGGCGGTCTGCATCCGGTCACGCGCACCCTGGAGCGCATCACCGAAATCTTCGCCCGCCTCGGTTATGAACTGTCCGAAGGCCCGGAAATCGAAGACGACTGGCATAACTTCGAGGCGCTGAACTTCCCGCCGCACCACCCGGCGCGCGCCATGCATGACACCTTCTACTTCGGCGACGGCCGCCTGCTGCGCACGCATACCTCTGGTGTGCAGGTGCGCTACATGGGCGACCACAAGCCGCCGCTGCGCATGATCGCGGCCGGCAAGGTGTACCGCAGCGACAGCGACCAGACCCACTCGCCGATGTTCCATCAGGTCGAAGGCCTGCTGGTGGACGAGCACTCCAACTTCGCCGACCTCAAGGGCACCTTGTCCGAGTTCGTGCGCGCCTTCTTCGAGCGCGATTTCGAGATGCGTTTCCGCCCGAGCTACTTCCCGTTCGTGGAGCCGGGTGCGGAAGTGGACATCGCCTGGCAGCAGCCCGATGGCAGCACCCGCTGGCTGGAAGTGCTGGGTTGCGGCATGGTCCACCCGAACGTGTTGAAGTCGGTCGGCATCGACCCGGAGCGCTACACCGGCTTCGCCTTCGGCCTGGGCGTGGAGCGGTTCGCAATGCTGCGTTACGGCGTCAACGACCTGCGCGCCTTCTTCGAGAACGACGTCCGCTTCCTTAAGCAGTTCGCGTAAACGAACAGCTGTAGTGCCGAGCCATGCTCGGCAGCTCTTGATCCGCTCAATAACGTTGACCAGCCCCAGGCGCAAAGCGCTGGGCATCAACAAAAAACCGCAACGGGAGGCGCGCCTCCCCTCAAGGTAGACACATGAAATTCTCTGAAAGCTGGCTGCGCAGCCACGTACCGACCACCGCATCGCGCGACGAACTCAGCGCCGTGCTGACCGCCATCGGCCTGGAAGTCGAAGAAGTCACCGCGCTGGGCGCAGGCCTGGGCAACGTGGTGGTCGCGCGCATCGTCGAAGCTACCCGCCATCCGGAAGCCGATCGTCTGCAGATCTGCAAGGTCGATGCAGGCCAGGCCGAACTGCTGCAGATCGTCTGCGGCGCGCCGAATGCGCGCCTGGGTCTGGTCGCGCCGCTGGCCATGGTTGGCGCGCAGATCGGCGAATTGAAGATCAAACCGGCCAAGCTGCGTGGCGTGGAATCCAACGGCATGCTGTGTTCGGCCAAGGAGCTGGGCCTGGACAACGATGCCTCCGGCCTGCTGGAACTTCCGGACGACGCACCGGTCGGCACCACGCTGGTTGATTACCTCGGCCTGCCGGATGCCAGCATCGAGATCAAACTCACCCCGAACCGCGCTGACTGCTTCAGCGTACGCGGCATCGCCTTCGACGTGGCAGCCGCTACCCGCAGCGAAGTGAAGCCGTTCGCTGCCGACGCCGTACCGGCTCAGGGCGCTCGTGAACTGAGCATCCAGCTTGATGCCGGTGCCGAAGCACCGCGCTACCTCGGCCGTGTGATCGAAGGCGTCAATGCCGCTGCGACCACGCCGCTGTGGATGGCCGAGCGCCTGCGCCGTAGTGGCGTGCGCCCGGTGTCGCTGCTTGTCGATATCACCCAGTACGTGATGCTGGAACTCGGCCAGCCGATGCATGCCTACGACCTGGATACGCTGAAGGGGCAAATTGCCGTGCGCCGCTCGCGTGCTGGTGAAAGCCTCAAGCTGCTCGACGGCCGCGACGCCACGTTGGACGACAGCTTCCTGGTGGTCACCGATGCCGACCGTCCGGTCGGCCTGGCTGGCCTGATGGGCGGCTTCGATACCCGCGTCACCGATGCGACCAGCAAGGTGTTCCTGGAGGCTGCGCACTTCGCCCCGGCGGCGATCATGGGCCGTGGCCGCAAGCTGGGCCTGCACACCGATGCCGGCCATCGCTTCGAGCGTGGTGTGGATCCGCAGCTGCCGCGTACCGCAATTGAATACGCCACCAAGCTGGTAATGGACCTCGCGGGTGGTACGCCTGCGCCAGTCACCGAAGCCGTGCGTGAAGCCGATCTGCCGGTCGCCGCCAGGATCCTGCTGCGTCGCGCCCGTATCGTGCGCGTGCTCGGCATCCAGATTGAAGACGCCGAAGTCGAGCGCATCCTGCGCGCGCTCGGCATGCAGGTCGAGGCTGTTGCAGATGGTTGGAACGTCACCGGCCCGAGCCGTCGTTTCGACATCGCCATCGAAGAAGACCTGATCGAGGAGCTGGCTCGCATCCACGGCTATGAGTCGATCCCGACCACCTTGCCGGGCGGCGCTGCACGCATCGCGATGCCCAGCGAAACCCGTCTGGATGACCTGAGTGTGCGCCGCCAGCTGGTGGCCCGCGAAATGCTGGAAACCATCAATTTCGCCTTCGTCGATGCCGAGCTGTTGAAGCAGTGGCAGTTGGATGAAGGTCTGGTTGCGCTGGCCAACCCGCTGTCGGCCGAGCTGGCAGTGATGCGCCCGCTGCTGCTGCCAGGTCTGGTGGCAACGCTGGGCCGCAACGTCGCCCGTCAGGCTGGCCGCGTGCGCCTGTTCGAGATTGGCCGCGTGTTCGCGGCGCAGGCCGGCGAGGGCAAGCCCGCGCCCAAGGAAACCGTGCGCATTGCGGCTGCCGTGTGCGGCGATGCTGCCACCCTGCAGTGGGGCGAGAAAGCGCGCAAGGTTGATTTCCACGACCTCAAGGGTGATCTGGAATCCCTGGCTGCGGCCTCCGGCGCAAGCCTGGAGTTCCGTGCCTCGCAGCGCCCGTATGCGCACCCGGCCCGCTCGGCGGACATCTGGCGTGATGGCGAGTGCATCGGCTGGATTGGCCAGCTGCACCCACGGCTGACCAAGGCGATGGACGTGGATGCCGATGTCTATGCTTTCGAGCTGGACCTGGCCCCGCTGGCTGCGCGTTCGCTGCCGCGTTCGAGCGAGTTGTCGCGCTTCCCGGCCGTGCGTCGTGATCTGGCGGTGGTCGTAGCTGAATCGGTCAGCTGGGCTGACCTGTCGGCCACCATCCGTGCTGCCAGTGGCGAACTGCTGCGCGAAGTGGCGCTGTTTGACCGTTATGTCGGCCAGGGCGTCGAGCCGGGCTTCAAGAGTTTGGCTATGGGCTTGATTTTGCAGGACAAGTCGCGCACATTGACGGACCGCGACGTGGAAGCCGTAGTCACCGAGGTGGTGGCGGCGATTGATCGCGGGCACGGCGCAAAGATCCGTGGCTGAGGCGGCAAACAGGGAGCAGGCATGGCATTGACCAAGGCGGAGATGGCGGATCGGTTGTTCGACGAAGTTGGTCTGAACAAGCGTGAGGCCAAGGAATTTGTCGACGCGTTTTTCGATGTGTTGCGCGATGCGTTGGAACAGGGACGTCAAGTGAAGCTGTCGGGCTTCGGCAATTTCGATCTGCGGCGCAAGAACCAGCGCCCGGGTCGCAACCCCAAGACCGGCGAGGAAATTCCGATTTCCGCCCGTACGGTAGTCACCTTCCGTCCGGGCCAGAAGCTCAAGGAGCGGGTGGAGGCATATGCTGGATCCGGGCAGTAACCGCGAACTTCCGCCGATTCCGGCCAAGCGCTACTTCACCATTGGTGAAGTGAGCGAGCTGTGCGATGTAAAGCCGCACGTGCTGCGCTACTGGGAAACCGAGTTTCCCAGCCTTGAGCCGGCCAAGCGCCGTGGCAACCGCCGCTACTATCAGCGCCACGACGTGCTGATGGTCCGGCAGATCCGCGGCCTGCTGTACGAACAGGGCTACACCATCGGTGGCGCCCGCCTGCGACTGGAAGGCGAGGGTGCCCGCGAAGAGTCGGCGCTGAGCAACCAGATCATCAAGCAGGTGCGCATGGAGCTGGAAGAAGTACTGCAACTGCTCCGTCGCTGAACTTTTTTGTGTGAAAACCGGTATAATCACCGGCTCGCCGCAAGGCGAAAGCAGTAACGATCGGGGCGTAGCGCAGCCTGGTAGCGCATCTGCCTGGGGGGCAGAGGGTCGTCGGTTCAAATCCGGCCGTCCCGACCAATTACTGATTTAAGAACAAGGGCTTACGGCATTCGTCGTGAGCCCTTTTTCGTTGTGGTCACTAAGTGTCCACTATTCGTCCACTATCGAGGCAACGAAATGCCGGTGGAAACTGCTTGCCACGGCGCTTCATGGCCACCGAGATAGTGCTCGGTCAGCCAGCGCGCCATGGACGCGCTGTGGAACCTGTGGGAGCAGATGGAAGCGATGTTCCCGGGCAAGTGGAAGCGCGACAACGGCCTGGTGCCTGCGAGCGCGGACGGTCCGCTGACTGTGGCCGGCGAAACTTGGGCGCTGGCGCTGAAAGGTCTGCTGCCGCGCCAGCTGGGTGAGGGCATGGCGGCTTGCATGCGCATGGGGCTGGAGTGGCCGCCGAATCCTTCGAAGTTCCGCGGGCTGTGTCTCGGCCTGCCATCGCTGCCGCAGGTGGAGCAGGAGCTGCGACCGGGCCAAGTCCGCAGTCCCTTGGCTGTCCTAGTGCGTTCCTTGATGGATCTGCACGCGTTCAACGTCGCGGACGGGTACCAGCAGTCCCGAATGGTGGTTGCCGCCTTCAGCCAGGCGATGCAGCACGTTTCCGCCGGCGGAGCGCTCCCGGCAGCGGTTCATGCGCTGGTCCACGAAAGGCCGGTCTCACCCAGCGTGTGCAACCGGGAATCTGCCGCTGCGGCGATGGCGCGGGCTGCCCAGGAGCTGGGGTTCGACTGATGGCGATGCAGCACTCGGCCGGAACCCCGGCTGCAGCCGAAGCTGAGCGGATCGAATAGGCGAAGGCTGGTCCGTGCATGGCCTGCCTGGTGCTCCAGATGGCCTGCCTTCTCTCCTAGCGGCAGGTGGTCTACGGCTGCGACTACAACCACGCCAAGAGCTGAAACCGCCGCCGCGGGCACTTCTTCGGCCTTGCGCTCTGCATCTGGCACCACCGCCGGCACCCGGTGGAGGGCAAGACCTTGGCAGAGACGCGCGAGATCTACGGACCGAGCCTGATGGATGGCTCCCGGGTGTTCAACGAGACCCACGGCAGCGACGACTACTTGATCGAACAACAGACACTCGTGAATGAACTGAGGAAGGCAGCATGAGTGGCGTGCAAACGGATCTTTTCGGCGCCTACGTGCGAGCTGAGTTGGAGCACTGGGGTAGGGAGTTCGCCTTGCACCGCGATTGTGACTACCTCGGCCATCACTCCAAGAGCATGCTGGCGGTCCTCATAGAGCACCGGGGCGATATGCCGAGCAGGGGACAGGGCTACAAACCGCTGGAGACGGACGAGCGAGCCCAGCGCATCGAGAACATTGTCAGCAGTATTACGAACGACAACATCGCGATGGCCCGCGCGCTTCGTGACTACCATTGCGGATTGGGAAGGAGGAAGGTTGAGCGGTTCGAGACGGCCATTATGTTGATGGCGAACTGTGGAGTTCAGCCGGTATCCAGTCGGCAGTGCCTAAGCCTCGTAGAACTGGGCTTTCAGCGAGTGCGCGGGTGGCTGGAGGGTGGGTTGAGCTCTCTAAATTGCGAGTTGGTTGACGATCCCGCTCACCAATCGTTTGGCCCAAAGTACTGTCGTTAGAAGCACCCCAAGCTGGAGTGAATATCGCAGCCAATTTGCCGAAGGAACTACGGCATAGACCAGCTTCGACAGTCTGTTTCCGAGGTGCAGGCCCAAGGTTGCGTTCATTACAAGGGCCGCGATTCGTGCCGCTTCTGAATGAAATCTTTCACCTATAAATGTGAAAAGTGCCAAGAGCGTAAGCAACTCAAAAGTCGTCTTCACGAGGTCCACCGTCCAGCTGGCGGGATAGTCAAGCGGCTCCTCATTCTTAAGGCGCTGCGTGAATCGTTGTAAGCGATTGATCTCTGGTGTCATGTCGACTCTTCATGCACTGATGGATGGAGTGGCTATTGCGGGAGGCTTACACTTGGAGATCCACTTGATCGGAGAATGCAGTGATATCAAGCGATCGACTTGTTCAGTTGGTAGATATTGCATTAGCTAAGTCTTGTCCAGGGCGAATACCAAGAACGGGTGAAAAAGCGGCTCGCGTGGACTGTTATAGCGTCAATCTGATCATAGGCGGTGAGTCTTTCCTACTTCAACGACGGGAAGGTATGGCGCTCATTTCTTCGCCGTGGGATGACTCTATTGAGAGGTTCGAGGGAGAAGTTGTCCATTCGTTGTATGAGGTCATACAAGCCCAAGTGAAGATTTTTCACTACTTCGGTCACTACGAACTCGTCTGGAATGACTGGGATTCCTTTAGTTACGAGCAGATTCACCGACTCGGCTATGCTCGGATTCGTCTAAGTAAATTGCGATTTGCTTTGCGTAAGCAATATGCCGCTCGTAGACAGCTGGTGAGAAAGGACCGAATGGAGCTTCTAGGGCAGTTGCGCGTACTCCAAGAGCAAAGCGGCCGTCCCGTCGGAAGAATTGAACTCCTGCTTTTTACCTACGGCAGGGACTACTTCTATCACCCTAATCATGAGGTCACGAAGAATCGGACGATAATGATTATTGATGGTTTGGTGGATACCGGTGATCTGCGATTCTTGAATGGAACTTATGCGGTTACTGGCAAAGGAGTCTCTAGCCTTGAACGCTTTGAGGAAGATGAAAGGCGACACGGGGCGGGCTTGCGCGTTCAGCGAGGTTTGGTAGCGCTTACTTTGGCGATGATGATCGCCGCTGTTGTACAGGCCGGACTATTGAAGCTTCCACCTCTGTTCAAAGTTGACAAGTGGCCATGGCAGACCCTCAGTCCCCAGACACCTTTAAAGTAACGCCCTAAATACGGGAACACTTGACTGATGTGCGCCTCTCGTATGATATTTGTGCAAGCTTGACATAGAAGCCTTTGGCGAAAGCCGGGGCTTCTTTGTTTCAGGCGTTACTCCCGATCACCACCGCGCCGAATGCCCCTCCGCTCGCCGTGAGGCGATTGAGGCCGATGCCGCGCGCAAGCTCGCCAGAAACGCCATGACTGGCCTGCGCACCAGGCAGTGGTGGTGATTCGACCTTCTACGCCCGTCAATCCTCACCGGACCAATCATCGACCGCAGCCGGACTGTTGTGACGGGCACCTATACCGAACCCCGAGAGCGCCATCATGCCGAACCGGACGAGCCGCAGGGCAACGAGGCCGACCCGGCGCAATACCACCCAGAGATCGCGGTGGTATTGGGTATCCCCGGCAACCTGAGCTTGGGATATTTGTGGATAGCAGCGACGATGCGTTAGAAGCCGCTGGAGGGCTGATCGTCCAAGCCGAGTTCTCCGCCGCGGCCAGTCAGGCGACGAAGGTGGCGGAGCCGTGTGGCGGTAGTCTTATCTTGCGGTTGTATCGATATGAGCTGGGCCGTGCTTTAGACTCGCTGCGCGGCAAGATGGCTACTTAGAACAGGTGGGTGGGATGATTTGCGAAAAGGCGCTGACTGCGTTGAACGGACTGGTGGCCGGAGCTGTGTCAGCATGGCAAGCGGCGGACAAGCCGGCGGTTATTGTTGCTCTCTTGGCTTGCTTTTTAGCGTGGATCGCATGGAGGACCCAGAGAGAGCACAACCGCTTATCTGTTCTGCCTTTACCGTTGATATCCTTCAGTGATCTAACGCAAGAAATTACCATAAAGCTTAACAATCACGGCGCTGGTCCACTGATTGTGCGGGAACTACGCGTATTCAAGGATGGCAAGCTACACGGCGATTGCTTGATGAATGCCACTACCTTGAAGCAAACGGATTGGTACGTGGGAAACATCGATGGTCGCCCCATTCCGTCGAATGGCACTATTGTGCTCTTGAGATACAAGGCGGACCCGTATTTGAACGGTCGAGATATTGAAGGTCTGAGCCTCGAGCTATCGACGTTAAAAATTGAGGTCACCTATACGGACGTCTACGGTTCTAAGTTTCCTGTTTGCTCGCGATCCTTGGATTGGTTCGACCGATAGGATTTGACAGTGAGGTTGTTGAGCGGTTGAGTTCTGCGGCCGTCAATAGTTGTATCCGAAGCCCCGGCTTGAAGGCCGGGGCTTCTTCGTTTCCGCCCGTCCACCCTCACGAAACCAATCATCGTGCCAGTCAAGCCGCGGCGACGGGCACCTTTGCCATACAGGGATTCACCCATGAGCACGAAACCAGAGCCGCGCGGCGTCCGGAACAGAAACCCAGGCAACATTGATCGCACCAACGCGGTGTGGCAGAGCGAGGAACGCGGTGTTGAGGCTTTGCGCCGTGAGCCGCGCTTCTGCGTGTTCGATACGCCGCCGGCTGGCTTCCGCGCGCTGGCCAAGACGCTGCTGACCTACCAGAAGAGGCATGGCCTGCGGACGGTTTGCGACATGATCAATCGCTGGGCTCCTCCGGTGGAGAACAACACCGATGCGTACATCGCCCAAGTGGCCCGGGAGGTTGGTGTGGGCAGCCGTGAGATCGTCAGCTTCAGCAAGCAGGTGCCACTGCAGCGCATGGTGACGGCCATTGCCAGACACGGGAACAGTGGCCTGTTCTGGGACGAGTCGGTGATCGAGGCTGGTGTGCGCCAGGCTCTCACTTGATGGACGGTGATCCGACGACCGCGCCCAGGTGGGCTGCAGGCGGTGCGTTCGCCCTATGGGCGGTGCGGGAGATATGGGGCGTCATCAACAGCCGCAAGAAAGAGCGGACGGAGACGGATGCCAACGTCACCCTGGTGAGCGGACTGACAGAGCGCATTGATCGTCTTGAGCAGTCGCAGGCCCGGATGGGCACGCAGCTGGACGAGGAGATCAAGTTGCGGCGCGAGGCGCAGGAGGAAGCGCACCGGTTGCGCATGCGAGTGCAGACGCTGGAAGGTCTACTTCGCGGACTGGGGGCGGTGATGCCGACCGGCGGGGAAGCCTGCGTTCTACGACGAGAAGTACCCGGGGACCTACAGCGCCCGACGCGACAACCTGGAGGGCTTCTGGAAGGGTGAGTCCTGTGGTCACACTGGCCCGACCCGAAAGGGCAGGAGCCGGACTTGCTCAGCTTTGCGGCGATCACTGATGAACCCGAGCCGGAGGTGGCCGCCGCCGGCCACGACCGGACCATCATCAGCATCAAGCCCGAGCACATCGAGGCATGGCTCAATCCGGACCCGGCGAACCTGCAGGCGCTGTATGGGATCTTCGACGACAAGCGGCATCCGTTCTACGAGCATCGCATCGCTGCCTAGGTTCATCTTGTAGTATTCGGGTCGCCGCCGAACTGAGGGACGTTCTTCTCAAACATCGCCGAGCCTGCGTAGCGGCGGAGTGGTCGCCGAAATCGTATAGTGCCGTTCCTGGATAAAGTGCAGACTATCGGGGGAACAGGGTGACGGACGTTGATGATTTCTTGGCGAAGCAGGGTATCAGTAGCGCGGATTGGGCGCGCGCTGAACTTGAGTGGAGTTTGCTCGAAAAGATTGGTGCAGATCACGTCGCGCGAGCAACGGATCTTTCGGAGTGCGCGCAACTCTTTGCAAATCGGATTCAATCGATGGAGGGGGTCCATTCCGTTCGCTGGCGCGTGAAGGATGCTGCGCACCTGATGGAGAAGATTATTCGGAAGCGTGTTGCTGACCAAGATAAGACAGGTAAATACTGGGAGATATCCCTCGACAACTATCAGGTTACTGTTACCGATCTGATCGGAATAAGGGCGCTGCATCTCTTAAAGGCAGATGCACTGAAGGTGCATGAGCTTATTCGTGAAAACTGGGACACGGGCGAGGTACCCCTTGCATACATACGTGACGGCGACGACCGGTCTAAGCTCGATGCAATTGGAATTGACGTCAAGGAGCATAGAGCGGGATATCGCTCGATTCACTATGTTTTCAAGTCGCGACCGTTTGATAGAGAGTTGGCGTTTGAAGTGCAGACCCGGACGCTTTTTGAGGAAGGTTGGAGCGAAATCGATCATCGAGTTCGATATCCAAACTTCAGCGATGATCCGTTGATTGAGTACATATTGCAAACTTTCAATCGAATTGCCGGAAGCGCAGATGAGATAGGTGGATTTGTTATCGGACTGTCCGAGAGTTTGATTAGTAATCGTGCTAAGTTTGCTTCCGTGCAGCGGGAAAAGGATGAGGCTTTTGCCTCGCTGGAGCAAACGCTTGTCAAGCTGGAAGAATTAGAAAATCGCGGAGCTGAGTCGGAGGAGACCATTAAGACTCTTCGGTCTCAGATCAAGAAGCTGAAAATGGACTCTGAAAGTAGTCCGGCTTGGCTCACCTCCGTCCGCTCAGTCGATGATATGCGCAAGATGGGGATGCTGTGGGATGGCTTGCAGGAGACGCAAGACATTGATTCGATACCGCTCCCATATCGCGACATCATTAAAAATTTGAAGCGGAATAAGTAGTTATGATCTGATGCTGAGGACGACGGTGTGATGTCAATGGGCTCACCAAAGGCAGATTCGTGCTGATCCGTTGCTATTCGTGCTGATTGGGTTCCGACAAGCGGCAGACCAATGTCGTCAGTCCAGGATCGCGCGTTGGTGCCGGTGGTAGGTATCCTAGGTAAGGATTGCTTTTGCCTGGAAGAACGTTGATCTCACATGTCCATTAGTCACTCGGTGGCGAGGATTTCGAATCGAGTGGCTACGCTTGTTTTTCAAGGATGATGCTCATATGGAAATTGAGAAGAACCGATCTGTTTATCTGACTGTGTTGGCTCTCGGGTTGCTATGGGACCTCTGGCAGATCTATGCATCCTGTGGGAATTGGCTTCTAGTTGTTGTTGGGATTATTGTCCTGATTATCACGACCTTTGGATTTGGGCTGGCTGCGGTGATTGAGGATGGGGAGTTGCAACTCTGGTGGTGGCTCCTTTACGTCTTGCCCGTGGCATTAATGGCAATTGGGTCTGTTCAAGGGCACTTCGAATTTCAAAATATGCTTTACACACGAGCGGGCGGGAGTTCTGTCGAGTCACCTTTCCCAGGAGCCCGCGCAGACTATTCAAATGCCGTAGCTGGCCATTACTTTTCGATGGTGGTGCCGCTTGCGGCTTGGGTCCTCGCTTATTTAACACGACTGATTCAGGGTTTTTGGCCATGGTCGAATGGCCGGAACTCCTAGCGCTCCCTCGCTGGACGTACGCGTTGGCGTAGTCCAAGGGCAGAGTCCCAGTGTCTGAGACGGCTCAACCTCACGATGGGTAATACTTCCTACACGCCATCGCTGGCTCGACAGCCCTGACACCTGCTACCTATGTTTCAACTACGGGACTGAGGTGTTCTTGAAGCTGGAGAGGGGGGCGGAACCCTCAACTGGGAAGGCCGGTCCTTCTGGTTCAAGGCCGGCTCCTACCGCCAGGGCAAGATGTGGGTGGAGCGATGGATCGAGGCACGGGGCAACGATCTGCCCAGCCGGCGGGTGAAGCGTCGAAAAAGGACGGGAGACAAGGCAGCCCTGCAGGCGTTGACCCGCGGTACTCGGCAGGCCTGTGAGGCGAGGGTGCAGAGCTAGGGGCGGCACTGCCTTCAGCGGGCCGTTGGTAGAGTCTTATCGGGCACCCCTGAGCAAGTCGAGGATGGGCTCAGCGGCGCGGTAGAAGGTGCGCTTATCGCAAAAGGATGCGGTCGCGATCACCTGTGATCTAGTCTTTGACTTGGCTTTTTGCCTTTGCCTTCCGTCGCTTTTTTGTTGACGCAGGATCTTGCTCTGCAGCCAGAGCCATCGCTTGCAGTTCTTGAATGCGATCTTTGCTGAAACCGAAGGTCTCTTCGAGAATCACCGCCAGCTTACCGTCCTCAAATTGAAGCTCGACATCGCCAGGCTCGATCATCAAGCTAGGCAAAGTCGCGGCTCCCCAAGGAGACCGGGATGTTACAAAGCTGATAAGTTCGCGGGCGCCCGAAAAGAGTATTCGTCCAACATTTGCGCCTATGACGCCGGGGTTGAACGAAGTCTTGTAGGCAGCTCTGCACCCTTCCACGTCGATCGAAAAAGTGCAGAAAGCATCCAGCCTAAGTACGTAGGGAAAACGCTCGTCTTCCTGTCGAATGTTGATGAATGCAAAGTGCTTACCATCAGCTTCATAGGAAACGCCCACATGCACTACTACTGGCAAAGGTGTCTCTAAGAGAGCTTCGTCAATGCGAGGTATTGCACGAACCGATACTTCCGGGTACTCCGGAAGATCAAGCTGCAGCGGACTGGTTTTCATCGTTGGCGGCTTTGCTGAACTGTTCGACGAGTGAGGAGGGAACAGCGTGCTCATAGGTGGTTGCGTTGAACTCGGCCCAGGCGGAGTGCGCTCGCGCGGGTCGCTTTCTCTCATCGAATGCGGAGGCGAACTTTAGGATCGAGCAAGACGCGCGACGCGCCTTCTCTTTGAGTGAGAAGTACCTGCTTTCATCCTCATCTTTGTTTTCGCGAAGATGGAATTGCTTGTCGGCAACAGCCAGTTCGATATCGACGCGCGCTCCGATAGCTTCCGCATACTCGAACAGAGACGAAAGCAGGAAGTCGTTCCGACTCTCAAACTTGGAGATTGCTGCTTGAGTTTTGCCCAGAATGGCGGCGACCTGAGCTTGGGTGACGTGAGCAGACTCGCGAAGGGCCGCTAACGGTAGACCCAAGAGGGCCTCGTCCTTCGCTGCAAGGATTGATGGGTTGTCGGCTAAGCCTCGGCTGGCGAGGTAATCAGTAAAGCTAGTTGTCATGGTTTCTTCCCCTTCTTTGGCCGTTGCCCGCGCTTGGTCGCCTTAGCACTTTTTGCCGTGGCCTTCTTCGCACTCAAGGCCGCAATTCGTGCGTCGAACAGCTCATCCGCTATGGGGATGTAATCATCATAAAAGCGCTCATATCCATATGTAGTCTTATCGGCAGCTGCCAAGAGGAACGCCTTCCTGCTCGTATCGAATGCGTACAGGATTCTGAAGCAACTGCCGCCATAGTCGATCCTTAGCTCCTTCATATTCTTATGTTTAGAGCCAACAATCAGCTTTGCATAGGGGGTGGGCAAGTTAGGCCCTGCATGCTCCAGTCTGCTAATCGCGCCGATTACGCGGGTGCGTTCATCCACGGTCAGTGTGTCCAGAAACGCCGCCACTTGGTCTGACAGGTCAATCTGCCATGTCACTGATCATAACCTCAAGGTTATGGATGTACAAGTTTGCTCATCCGTGATTGTCAAGCTGCCCCCTTATTCCATGTTCAGCTAAGTGGTCGCGATGTTATCTGTCTCCTATCCATCGGGCAAATCCGTACGGCCCTTTAGGTGGTCGCCTGGTATCCGAACCGGGGGAGTGTGGTCCCGGTCCGTAGCATCTCGATCTACTCAAGACTTAGGTAGGTCTCCCACTCATCCATCAGTACCCGGCGCCGATCCAGCAATGCACCACGCCGACACGCGGCTTCTGCTTTGTTTCGGATGGCGTGTGCTAAGGCCACCTCGACAACCTCATTGGGTGTTTCCGTTTCCTCCGCGGCCCAGTGACGGAAGCTGGATCGGAAGCCGTGGACAGTGAAGGGTAGTCCCAGTCCCTTGGGTGACGGCTTCTGTCCCAGGTACAGCATGGAGTTCTCTGACAGCTTGAACGGAGGTTTTTTTCGGCTGAGAGGTTGCAGGATGGCCAAAGCCGCGGCGGTCAGAGGTACCGAGTGTTCCCGCCCGCCCTTCATGCGGCTGGCCGGAATGCTCCATACCTTGGCGACCAGGTCAAACTCGGACCAATCGACACCAACCACCTCGTCAGTGTGAGCCGCCGTCAAGATGGTAAAGCGCAGGGCGCGGCGTGATCGGGCGTCTCGCCTGGCCAAAGTGGCCATGAGGGTCGGGACCTAGGCATATGGCACTCAATGGGATGGCCGAATCGGCCTCTGATTCCGCAGATTTGGGAAATGCCCCTCGTCGACTTCCACAATTGTTAAGCCTTGCAACGCCAGCTTAACGATCTGAGCGATCTGGCAAATCGCCGGGACTACGGTGATCTGTTTGGGTGCCGAGCTATGCTCTGCGGCGTCGCCAGTGCACCCTGTCGCCGCGTAACCCGTTGATATGCATAGGCCCGGCAAGGCCAATGTTGCCAGAGTTAGACCCCCTCCATTTCCAAGCCATTTCAATGGCTTACTTGGCTCAGTGCCGATGCCTGGGGGCAGAGGGTCGTCGGTTCAAATCCGGCCGTCCCGACCACTACTGCATCACGAACAAGGGCTTGCGCTTCATTGCGCAGGCCCTTTTTCGTTGTGGTTGCCAGCTGTCCGCTACTTCGGTGACGAGGTACGAGGCACTGGCTGGATGCAGTGGAACAGTGATTGGCCGCGACCAGTTTCGGGGCATCCCCTGCGGGCTGTCCTCAGGACGACTCCCCTAATGCATGAATCCTGGGCGCGCAGGGCGCTATGCTCAGGCCAGATATGGGACCGCCAGTGCCAGGTCGGGCTCGTGTCCTGCCCGTGTCGGGCTGATGTCGTTACCCGCGACCGGGAACGTCGGGATGATGTTGGTGAGCCAAACAACTGATTCAAGGAATCTTTCATGCACATCAACAGCGCCCGACTTCGCGAGCTCCGCACCGGCCGGCAATGGTCGCAGGAGCAGTTGGCCAATCTGAGCGGTTTGAACCTGAGGACCATCCAGCGCCTGGAGTCGGGCGCGAAGATCTCGACGGAATCCTTGCGGGCACTGGCTGCTGTCTTCGAGGTGGCTGCCGAAAGCCTGCTGACGGGTAATCCGTCCCCCAGTCAGCCAGCGCTGGAGGCAATGCGCGACGGTGTGCTGCGCGGCCTGGAGTTCACCGGCACAACCCCGCGACCGGACTTCTGGTGGTTCGCGTTGGCTGTTGCGATGGTGCTTGCCTTCGCCCAGCTTTTCGCCGAGGCCATTGGCCAATGGGCGCTGGAGATCACCTCGCTGCTGGTGCTGCTGCCCTGGATAGCGGCCTGCACCAGGCGCCTGCGCGACGCTGGTTTCAATCCGTGGTGGCAGCTGATCAGCCTGGCGCCGGTTGGTGGCATCCTGGTGCTGCTCTATCTGCTCACCTATCCCACCAAGGCGAAGGAGCCGGCCGAGGTGGCTACGCGATGAGTAAAGGAGTCCTTCGCCAGTTCTCTCTTTCGGCGTACACGCTTGTTGAAAGATCAGTCCCAACTCCAGTTCCAGTTCCAGTTGGGCAGGGTTCGAGAATCGAGGCACCCCGCATCCAGATCAGCCACCCGATCGAGCGAGAGCCACTCTGGCCGGATGAGTTCAGGGCTGATTAGCCATTCAAGGCGGCATCACTTGGTTGAAGGCATTGCTGTCTCAGATCCCAGCCTTTGAGACGCCACGGCGCCATGCTGGGCCATGCTTCCAGACAACTTCAAATGGGCGAAGGTCGCAGACTTCGAGAGCCAGCTGACTGCGATCTACGTCAACGAGATTGCCGTATCCCGATTGGTCGAGCGGCTGGACGGATCGTGGTTCGTGAATCTGGCGTACCACCTGCCCCCGGCTGGCGGAGCGGTGCTGCATCCGCCGCGCAACTGCCGGAGCTACGAGACCGGCAGGGCGGGATGCGAGGAATGGGCACGGCGGAATGAGCGCAGATTGCGAGCTGAGACGGCGGAGATTGCGTTCAAGAAGTGGGGACATCGGTAGCGTCAGCCGCCGCCGAACTTGTCATTGCAGGTCCGTCTCGTTGTGACTCGTTTAGGCTCCGGCACGGTGCTGCGTGTGAAATGGTCGCGCCTGCACGCCGATATCAGCCTTGGTAGGCAAACCTCGGCTGGGACACGCCTTCGACAGTCACCTGTTCCATGAACATCGCATAGGGCCGGGCCCATACGCCTAGGTCGCCGTACAAGGGCTTGTAGAGGACCAGGGCTTCCAATGTTTCGCTGCTCCGGGCGAGGCCGATGACTTCGTATTCGCCGCCTTTGAAGTGGCGATAGCGTCCAAGCGCGAGACTGGGAAGAGGCGGAAGGTCGGACATTGATGGTTTCTCTGTCGGGTGGGGCGGCGGATCGTAGCAGCTGGAAGAAAGGGTTGCCCTGCGGACTGCAAACGGGGGGGGGGGCAGGTTCGATCCATGACGGTGCGCGCATATCGGCTAAA